>NZ_JBHVYI010000172.1:0-8777 GCF_042880975.1 Streptomyces sp. NPDC058289 | reverse complement strand
CGTGTGTGGGGTGCGCCGGGGGCGGGGGGGGGGGCGCCGCGCCCGGGGGGGGGGGGGGGGGGCGGGGGGCGGGGGGGGGCCCCGCGGCTCAGGAGGCGGGCTGGTGCCCGCCGTTGTCCGGGTACGCCTCTTCGCGGTGGAAGCCGAGGGACCGCATGACGGGGAAATCGTTGAAGGAGAACAGGCAGGCGTCCTCGGACGGATCGAGGTTGCGGTGCTCGTGCCAGGCCCAGGACGGGACGCAGAACACGTCGCCCTGCTTCCACTCGAAGCGCTGCCCGGCGATCACCGACACTCCGCGTCCCTTGGCCGCCGTGTAGATCACCGACCCGGTGTGACGGTGGGCCAGGGTGGCCTGGCCCGGGCGCAGCAGCTGCATGTGGGCGCTCATGGTGGGCATCACCGAGCCACCGGTCACCGGGTTGGTGTACTCCGCGATGACCCCGTCGTACGGGGAGCCCTCGGTCGCCGAGGCCAGGCCGAGCAGGGCCTCGTAGGTCTGCTCCCAGGGGTAGGCCAGCAGCGGGGAGTAGGGGCGGCTCCACTTCTCGGAGCCGTACGGGAGCAGGTTCGCGGCGTAGGTCAGGACCGAGGAGTTCACCACCTTCCCGGGCTGCTGGTACAGCTCGGGGTGCACCTCGTAGAACCCGGCGTCCAAGGCGTTGACCAGCGGGATGTCGAGGCCGTCCTGCCAGATCACCGGGGCGTCGGTGGCATCGTTGCCGTGCTCGTGCCAGGTGCCGTTCGGGGTGATGGCGAAGTCGCGCGGGCCCACCTTCAGCTTCTGGCCGTCCACGATCGTCCACGCCCCGGTGCCCTCGTGCACGAAGCGCAGCGCCGCGGCCTGGTGGCGGTGGGCAGTCATGGCCTCGCCGGGACCCATGATCTGTAGGCCGGTGTAGAGGAGCCCGGCGGCTGCACTGACGTCCCTGCGGCCGGGGTTGACCAGCATCACGACGCGGCGGCCCGCGTCGTCGGCCCGGACGAGGCCGAGCGCCTTGTGCACGAGGGGCCGCAGCTCCTCGTAACGCCACAGCACGGGAACGGACTTGGGCTGCGGGTACCAGGGCTCGATGTCGTTGGCCACCGTCCACAGCGCACCCGCTTCGAGGGCTTCGAGCTCGCCGTAGTAGGCGGTGAGTTCGGGGGTGTCGGAAACCCGGGCGCGGCCGAGTGCGGTGTCGTCCTGGTCGGTGGTCATGCGTCCTCCTCGGGGGTGGTGGCGGTGGGCGGAACGGACTGCGGCAGGGCCTGCGGGGCGGACTGCGGCACGGACTGCGGGACGGTGAAAGTGACCGGAGTGCGGGGCCGGTTGTCCACTTCGAGGCGGAAGACGTCGAAGCGGTTGTAGTGCCCGGTGATGTCGTGCATCTGCTTGGGCTGGATGCACCGGTTCAGGTCGATCTCGGCGTAGACGATGCCCTCGACGTCGACGAGCGGCTCCGTGACCGGGCGGCCGTCGGGCCCGAAGATGCCCGACAGGGCGCTGCGCGGCCGGGCGAACAGGGCCCGGACCGCCTCGTCCTCACCGGCGACCGCGTCGACGATCTCGGGGGAGACGGTGGAACAGGCGACGACGGAGAAGACCTTGCCCTCGAAGCTGTGGGCCGCGGTCCGGACGGCGATGGCCTCGGCCATGTCGTAGTCGGTGGGCGCCACGGGCAGGGCGATGTAGCAGGCCGCGTGGACCAGTTCGCCCTGCGCCAGGAGCGTGAAACGGGCCAGGGTGTTGGTGTTCTCCCCGCACGCGAGGGCGCCGACCGGGCCGACGGGAGTCTGGTGGACGCGCAGGGAACTGCCGTCGCCGCCGGTCCAGGTGAGCTTCTCCGCCCAGGTGGGCACCAGCTTGCGGTGCACACCGAGCAGTTCGCCGTCGGGGCCGATGGTCAGCAGCGTGTTGTAGAGCACGCCCAGGCTGTGCGGGGCGCGTTCGTTGACGCCGATGACCAGCACGACCCCGTACTGGCGGGCCGCCGCGCGCAGGGTGTCGACGTGCGGGCCGGGGATGTCGATGGACGCACGCTGCAGGCGCTCGAACCAGGGCGAGCCCTGGACCGGGTTCATCGTCCAGTTCCAGTACGGGTAGCCGGGGACGAACGCCTCGGGGAAGACGACCAGTTCGGCGCCCTTCCCGGCGGCCTCCGCGATCAGGGCGACGGCCTTGTCGACGGTGGCGGCGGGATCGAGGTAGACGGGAGCGGCCTGGACGGCGGCCGCGGTGAAACGGGGCAGGTCGTTCGGGGGACGGGTGTGACGGGTCTCGCGACTAAGCATGGGCCTCGGCCGTTCCGTTCAGAGGGCCGGCGCGGTGACGCGCGGCAGCCATCGCTGGTGCACCGGTGCGGCGGGCTGCCGCAGCAGTTCGAGGCGCGGCGGCACCCGGTCGGTGCGCGCGGCCGGCGGCCGAGTGCTGCCGGCCCGCCAGGACCGGGCCCACGGCGCGGCCGGCCCGCGGTATCCCTGGGCCACGGCCGCGTGCAGGGTCCACAGGGGGTCGTGGAGCTGGGCGCGGCCCACCGCGCACAGGTCGGCGCGGCCCGCCAGGATCACCGAGTTCACGTCGTCGTAGGTGGAGATCGCACCGACGGCGATGGTCGCCACCCCGGTGGTGTTGCGGATCAGGTCCGCGTACGGGGTCTGGTAGCTGCGGCCGAAGGACGGCCGCTCGTGGGCGACGACCTCACCGGTCGAGACGTCGATCGCGTCGGCCCCCGCCGCGGCCAGGGCGCGCGCGATGTGTACGGCGTCCGCCTCGTCGAGGCCGCCCTCGGCCCAGTCGGCGGCCGAGACGCGGACCAGGAGGGCCTTCCCGGCCGGCCACACCGCCCGTACCGCGCCCAGCACTTCGAGCGGGAAACGCAGCCGGTTCGCCACCGGCCCGCCGTACTCGTCGGTGCGCCGGTTGGTCAGCGGGGAGAGGAACCCGGACATCAAATGGCCGTGCCCGTACTGGAGTTCCAGGACGTCGAAGCCGGCCCGGTCGGCGCGCTCGGCCGCGCGCACGAAGTCCCGTACGACCAGGTCCATATCGGCGCGGGTCGCCTCGCGGGGGACCCGGCCGTTCTCGTCCCAGGGCAGCGGGGAGGCTGCCAGCAGCGGCCCTCCGCCGGCCCGCCGGCCCGCGTGGGTGAGCTGGATGCCGAGGCAGGTGTCGGACTGGCCGTGCGCGAAGGAGGTGATCCGCAGCCAGGCGGCCTCCTGCTCGTCGGTCCACAGACCGGGGCAGCCCGTATCGGTCCGGCCGTCGGCGCTGACCGCCGTCATCCCGGCGATGACCAGGGCCGCGCCGCCGAGGGACTGTGTGCCCAGGTGGACGAGGTCGAAGTCGCCCGGGACTCCGTCGACGGCCGTGGACAGGGCCATCGGGGGGACGACGATCCGGTTGCGCAGGCGCAGGCCGCCGATCCGGAAGGGCCGGAACATGGGCGGGACCGGCGCCGAGGTGTTGACGGCGGTGGTGAACTCCGCGTCGCGCACCCGCAGGTTGTCGTAGGTGACCCGGCGGCTGCGGGTCAGCAGGTTGAAGGCGAACTGGTGCGGGTCCTGGCCGGTGTACCGGTCGATGTTCTCGAACCACTCCAGGCTGGCCTGCGCCGCCCGCTGCGTGGACTCCACCACCGGCCTGCGCTCGTCCTCGTAGGCGGCCAGCGCGCTCTCCACGTCGGGGTGCTCGTGCAGGCAGGCGGCCAGCGCAAGGGCGTCCTCCATGGCGAGCTTGGTGCCGGAGCCGATGGAGAAGTGGGCCGTGTGCGCGGCATCCCCGAGCAGCACGGTGTTCCCGTGCCGCCAGGTGCGGTTGCGCACGGTGGTGAAGCGCAGCCACTTGGAGTTGTTGGGGATCAGCCGGTGGCCGTCCAGGTGCCCGGCGAGGATCTCCTCACAGCGGCGGATCCCCTCCTCGTCACTGGCGCCGGGCGCCAGGTCCAGGCCGGTGGATCCGGCGAAGCCTCCGCGCTGCCAGGTGTCCTCGTCCATTTCGACGATGAAGGTGGAGCGGGTGTCGTCGTACGGGTACGCGTGCACCTGGAGCGTGCCGAAGTCCCGCTCCTCGACGATGAAGGTGAAGGCCTCGAAGACCTTGTCCGTGCCCAGCCACATGTAGCGGCCCGCGCGCTCGTCGAGATCGGCGCCGAAGGTGTCGGCGTAGGCGGCCCGGGTGGCCGAGCGCACGCCGTCACAGGCGACCACCAGGTCGTATTCGGCGGCCAGTTGCTCCGGCGGAGGAGCCTGCGTGCGGTAACGGACGTCCACGTCCAGGGCGGCGCAGCGTTCCTGGAGGATTTGCAGCAGCCGACGCCGGCCCAGAGCGGCGAAACCGTGCCCGCCGGAGGTGAGGGTTTGGCCGCGGTGGCGTACGTCGATGTCGCTCCAGCGGGCGAACTCCGCCGACATCGCGGCGTGGACGGAGGGATCGGCCTGAGCGATGCCGTCGAGGGTCTCGTCGGAGAAGACGACCCCGAAGCCGAAGGTGTCGTCGGGGGCGTTGCGCTCCCAGACGGTCACCTCCCAGTGCGGGGAG
The DNA here is from genome assembly GCF_042880975.1 of Streptomyces sp. NPDC058289. Taxonomy (NCBI): domain Bacteria; kingdom Bacillati; phylum Actinomycetota; class Actinomycetes; order Kitasatosporales; family Streptomycetaceae; genus Streptomyces; species Streptomyces sp. NPDC058289. Next base: position 4,258 of record NZ_JBHVYI010000172.1, on the reverse strand, counting down.
ATCTGCTTGGCCAGGGCGGCGAAGTACAGGCCGCCCGGCCCGCCTCCGATGACTGCTATGCGCACGGGGCGCCTCCTCGGTTGTTCTCGATCAGTTCGGGGGCCTGCCGTCCGGCCTTCGTGAGGACCTCGCGGACCTCGGCCGGCCACGGGGTGGTCCCGGTCGCGCGGGCGGCGGAGTGGGCGATGACCATGCGGCCGGTGGCGGCCACTGCGCCGTCTGGGCCCTTCGGGTCCTTCGGGTCCTTCGGGTCGTCCGGGCCCGGCTCGCCGCGGACGGTGAAGGCGTAGTGGAGGGAGCTCGCGCCGACCTTGGTGACCCGCAGCTCGGTCCGCACGGCCTCGCCGAACCAGAGCCGGGCCCGGTAGTCGGCCTCGAAGTGGACCCGGGGCGTGCTGCCGAAGAGGTGCGACAGCCCCAGACGGCGCAGCAGCACGGCCTCGGCCGCCTCGACCCAGCGGATCACGGTGGAGTGGTGGTAGTGGCCCGCCGCGTCGGTGTCGGTCCACTCGACCCGGCGCTCGACGACGACGCTGGGCAGGTGCGGCACCTGCGCCTCGGGGCACCCGGCGGCGCACCCGCCGTCGTCCGGGGCCGCGGCGGTGGGGGTGGCTCCGGACGGTTCCTCACCCCGGGCGCGGAGTTCGCCGCGCCGGAGCTTGCCGGTCTCCGTACGGGGGAGCTCGGTGACGAACTCCACCGCACGCGGGTATTTGAACGGGGCGATGGCCGCTTTCACGTGCTCCTGGAGCTCGCGGACGGTCTCCGGGGCGGCCGGGACGCCCGCGCGCAGGACCACGTACGCCTTGACGAGCATGCCGCGCCGCTCGTCGGGGACACCGACGACACCGCAGTCCGCCACGTGCGGGTGGTCGGCGAGCGCCTTCTCCACCTCGGGCCCCGCGATGTTGTAACCCGAGGAGACGATCATGTCGTCGCTGCGGGCCACGTACCAGAAGTAGCCCTCGGCATCGCGGACGTAGGTGTCGCCCGTGATGTTCCAGCCGCCGCGGACGTACGTGGTCTGGCGCGGGTCGTCCAGGTAGCGGCAGCCGGTGGGCCCCGTGACGGCCAGGAGGCCGGGCTGTCCGTCGGGAACGGGCACCCCGTTCCCGTCCACCACGGCGGCCCGGTAGCCCGGGACGGGCCGGCCCGTGGAGCCGGGGCGGATGTCCTCGTCGGCCGCGGAGATGAACACGTGCAGCATCTCGGTGGCGCCGATGCCGTCGATGATGCGCAGCCCGGTGGCGGCGTGGAACTCCTCCCACACGGCGGCGGGCAGGGGTTCGCCCGCCGAGACGCAGCGGCGCAGCCCGGCCAGCCGGTCGGCCGCACCCGCGGCCAGGATCGCGCGGTAGGCGGTGGGTGCGGTGAACAGGACGGTCACCCCGTGCTCGGCGACGAGGTCGGCCAACTGCCCCGGCGTCGCGGTTTCGACGAGCAGGGTGGCGGCCCCGACGCGCAGCGGGAAGACCACGAGACCGCCGAGCCCGAAGGTGAACGCGAGCGGTGGGGTCCCGGTGAACACGTCGTCGGACTGCGGCCGCAGGACGTGCCGGGAGAAGGTGTCCGCGTTGGCGAGCACGTCACGGTGGAAGTGCAGCGTCGCCTTGGGGCGCCCGGTGGTACCGGAGGTGAAGGCGATCAGGGCCACGTCGTCCGCGGCGGTGTCCACGGTGGTGAAGACACCGGCCTTGGCCGCGCAGCGTGCGGTGAGGTCGTCCTCGCCGGGGCCGCCGTACGCGATCACCCGCGGGGCGGTGTACTCGGCGGAGCCGTCGCCGTGGGCCGCGGCGGCCGCGGCTCCTTCGATTTCCCCGAGGTAGCGGTGGTCGCACAGGGCGACGGCGGGGCGGCTGATCTCGCACAGTGCGGCGAGCTCGGCGGCGCGCAGCAGCGGCACCGTGGTGACGGCCACTCCGCCGGCCTTGAGCACGCCGAACCAGGCGGCGACGAGCCAGGGGTTGTTCGGGCCGCGCAGCAGCACGCGGTTCCCGGGGAGCAGGCCCAGGTCCTCGCTGAGCACCTGGGCGACCTGGTTGGCACGGCGTTGCAGTTCTCCGTACGTCCAGCGCTCTTCGGTGGTCAGCAGACAGGGGCGGTCGGGTCCCCAGCGCTCGACGGCGTCGTCGAGGAGGCTGTGGGCGCAGTTGAGCCGGTCCGGGTAGTCCAACTCCGGCAGATCGAAGTGGAGTTCGGGCCAGAGGTCGAACGGCGGGAGCCGGTCGCGGCAGAAGGTATCGGCGTGCGCCGAAGGGGAGAGCTCCATGGGGCGGCACCTCAATCAGGGAGCAGCGGGGGAGATGGGGCAAGTATCTCGATAAATTGGCGGGCGTCAATTCCTCGCCATATTTTTGTGAGGACGATCGCTTCTCCGGCGCCCTCTCGGTGTCCTCCTGGAGGCCCGCCCCGCCCCCCTCCTGAGCCTCCGGCCCGCGCCGACGTGCGCGCAGATCGGCGCGTCAGGCGGCCGGCACGCGAACCCGTACGGACTTGCCGAACTGATCGGCCTGGACGCTGAGTTGACCGCCTGCCTCGGTGGCCATCAGGTGTACGAGCAGCAGGCCGCGCCCGTTCTCGGCGTCCTGGTCCACCTCGTCCCGCGGGTGCGGCAGCCGGGGCAGCGGGGAGGCGCCGTCGGTGACCTCCAGCTGGAGCCATCCCCCTTGCAGGGAGACCCCGACGCGCAGGCGGCCCGCTCCGAAGGCGTGCAGGACGACGTTCCCGACCAGCTCGCTCACCGCCAGCAGGAGGACGTCCGCGATTTCGTCGGCGATGTCCCAGCCCTCGAGCATCGAGCGCACGCGGGAGCGGATCACGGGGACCGTCGCCGCAGTGGGCTCCGCGGCCCAGCGGCCGAATCCGCGGGCTCGGGGAGCGGTCGCGGAGGTCGGGTGGCCTGGGGTGTCCGGGTCGGCCGGGGTGTCCGGGTGGGCGGTGGGCCGTATGGCGGGGGGCGTGGAGGTGAGCATGGCGTGCTCCCGGAGGGAAGGCGACGACATTCGCGCAGTGGCTCGTGTAACTGTCGGGGAACTGGGACTGCCCGTGCTCTTGTGGTCTGCGGAAACGCGTCGCTAGAGTCGTGATTACACGTGTAACACGCTAAGCCTCCCCCACGGCCCGCGCAAGCATTTCGGACATACGTTACGAAGCCTTGTCCGTCCTGCACCCGCGGCCGTGGCCGGACCCACAGACCCGCACCTGGACCCGTCGGCCCCCCGGGGCCGAGCAGATTGGAAGGGCCGCAATGACACAATCGCCCCCCGTCGCGATCGATACGGCGGACATGACCTGGCCGCCGCCGCCGTTCCGGACCCCCGTGTCCGCCGTCGTGGACGCGGACGGGGTCCGCCGCTTCGAGGGGATCACCTACGCGACCTCGCCCGGCTACCGCCCCCGGCTGCTCGACGTCCAGGTGCCCGCGGGTGAGGGGCCCTTCCCGGCGGTGGTGTGGATCCACGGCGGCGGCTGGCTGGACGGCGACCGGCGCTATCCGCCGCCGACCGTGCCGGTCGAGCTGCTGCACGGGTCGGTGCTGGCGGCGGGACTGGCCCTCGTCTCGATCGACTACCGCCACAGCCTGGAGGCCCCGTTCCCGGCCCAGCTGCACGACGTGAAGGCCGCGATCCGCTACGTCCGGCAGTTCGGCTCCGCGCTGGGCATCGACCCGGGCCGGATCGGGGTCTGGGGCGAGTCCGCGGGCGGCCACCTGGCGGCCCTCGCCGGCGTCGTCGGCGCGGACACCCCGGACGCCGAGGCGCTGGAGGGCGCGCACGGAGTGGGCGCCGGCGACACCGCCGTACGCGCCGTAGTCGACTGGTACGGGGTCTCCGACCTGGTCACCCTCTCCGAGCACCCCATGCCGGCGTTCCCGCCGCTGCCCGGCGGAGTCGAGTTCCCCGACCCGTACGAAGCCCTCCTCGGCGCGTCCGTCGCCGAAAGCCCGGAGCTGGCGCGGGCCGCGAGCCCGGTGACGTACGCGGTCGAGGGCTCCGACCCGCCGCCGTTCCTCCTGATCCACGGAACCCTGGACGGGCTGGTTCCGTACAGCCAGAGCGAGGAACTCGCCGCGGCCCTCGCGAAGGCCGGGGGCGAGGTCGTCCTGACCCCCGTGGAAGGCGCCGACCACATCTTCCTCGGCTCGCCCGACATCAGCCGCATCGTCGCCGACAGCGTGACCTTCCTCGCCCGCCACCTGGGCGCCTGAGGTCCCGTAGCAGGCGAAAGGACGGCACCGGCGGCGGGCGCTCCGAAACAC
>NZ_JBHVYI010000171.1:0-8800 GCF_042880975.1 Streptomyces sp. NPDC058289 | reverse complement strand
TTCGGGGAGTTAGGCGTGTTGGGCGTGTTCGGGGTGTTGGCGCCGCCACCACCGGGGGTGTTCGGGGAGTTAGGCGTGTTGGGCGTGTTCGGGGTGTTGGCGCCGCCACCACCGGGGGTGTTCGGGGAGTTAGGCGTGTTGGGCGTGTTCGGGGTATTGGCGCCGCCACCACCCGGGGTGTTCGGGGTATTGGGGGTGTTCGGCGTGTTCGGCGTGTTGATCCTGCACTTGGCCTTGTTGTGCTTGCACTTCGTCGTTACGTGATCCACTGTGGTCTGTGCCGTCTGCGGGGCCGGCGCGGCCATGGCGGAGGCCGGCAGAACGATACCGGCCGACAGTGCCGCAGAGGCGGCGGCCAGTACGATACGGCGGGTGTGAGAACGCTTCATCATCGGATTCTCCATTCGTTTTGCGGGGGATTCATGCCGTCCCGCGATCCAAGGTGGCTATATCTCTGGCCCCGTATGGTCCGGAATGTTTTTCCGGTGAGGGCGTGGTTCAAGTAAAGCCTGCGAATAAAGCTGGTGTCATGTAACCGAAAGTCGTGCCTTGACGCCGTGGGCTGCTCTTGATATGAGCCGCAGCCTCGATCGGACGGGTTCCAGAGGGCCGCAGGGGCATCCGCGCGTCGGTTTCGGCGCGCAGTCCGCAGCCGAGGCTCAAGACGCGGCATCGGGTGAAACCACGCGCAGGGACATGCCCGGCCCTGAGGTACGGGCCCCGGTTCCCTTCCGCCAGCCGTGCCGTGGAAGTGGCCAGGCGAGGGTGGAGGAGGCTGGCGGTGCCGTGACGACGGCTGCACAGCGCCAGCACGCGGCGAGGCTCCGGCGGCGGTGTGCGGGCAGCGGGCACGAGGGCTTCCCCCGGCGAAGCCCGGCCGCAGACCGCCCCGGGCGCCGGCCCCCTGCCGTCCTCGCACCCGGGATGCCGGTCTCCGGCAGCTGCCTTGCGGATCCGCAACCCCGGCGCTCGGCGTCGGCGACCGGGCCGGGCCGTCCCATCAGCACGCGGCCGGGGCCCGAAAAGGGGCCCTGGACCCGCGAGGCACTCGGCCGGTCCCGCGGCGGACTGAGCATGAAGATCCACCTCGCCTGCGACGGCCGCGGACGCCCCCTCGCGTTCACGAGCACCGGCCGGCCCCGAACCCGCCCCCGGCGGGTGGTCGGCGACAAGGGCCACTCGTCCCGGAAGATCCGCGCCTACCTGCGCAGGCGCGGCGTCGCCTCCACCATCCCCGAACGAATCGGCCAGATCAGCGGCCGCCCACGACGAACGAGCCCGCCACTACAACGCCACGCCAGGACGATCCGGTCGGGAAGAAGTGCAGGCGGAACCGGGGGTGGACCGAGCAGCCACTTCTTGATGTCCGGTGTTTTGTGGGTGGCCTAGTTGTCGCAGATCAGATGGACGTCCAGGCCGGCCGGTACTTCTTTGTCGAGCTTGACCAGGAACTTCTTGAACTCCTCGGCGCGATGCCTGCGGTGCGGGGAGCCGATCACCTTGCCGCGCGCCACGTTGCGGGCACCAAACAGGGTGGTTGTGCCGGTGCGGACGTGGTCGTGCGTTGACCGCTCCGGGACCCCTGGCATCATCGGCGGCACCGGACGGCCGCATCCTTGTTCGAGGCGCCCTCGGCGCAGGCCAGGATATGAACAGAACTCAAGGCTCAGAAGACTAGGACGCCTGGCAGAAGCCGTTGGTGTCCTGCCAGAACTGGTAGAGGTCGCGGCCACAGTAGGCCTCCAGCTCGCTCACGCCCAGGGCGGACAGCACGCCGTACACCGCGTCGAAGAAGTACGCGTTGATCTCCGGGATCCACAGCAGCGCGAACACGGCCAGCAGGCCGAACGGCGCCAGCGGCGCCACCTCGCGGCGGATCCGGTGGGAGAGCCAGGGCTCGATGATGCCGTAGCCGTCCAGGCCCGGAACCGGCAGGAAGTTCAGGATCGCCGCCGATACCTGGAGCAGCGCCAGGAAGCCCAGCGCGAAGCGGAACGGGATCGGGACCCCGTCCAGGGCGTTCAACCAGAACGGGGCCGTGCAGACGGCCGCGAACGCGACGTTCGTCAGCGGCCCGGCAGCCGAGATGAGGCTGTGCCGCCACCGGCCCTCGATCCGGTCGCGCTCGATGTACACCGCGCCGCCGGGGAGACCCAGTCCGCCCATGATCACGAAGAGGACGGGCAGGACGATGCTGAGCAGCGCGTGCGTGTACTTGAGGGGATTCAGCGTCAGGTAGCCCTTCGCGCCGACGCTGAGGTCGCCGCTGTGCAGGGCGGTGCGGGCGTGCGCGTACTCGTGCAGGCACAGGGAAACGATCCAGGCCGCCGTGACGAAGAGGAAGACCGCCAGACCGGTGCTGGTCGAGTAGCCCGTCCACACGGCCCACCCCGTCACCGCCATGACGGCGAAGATGCCGAGGAACACCGGACTGATCTGCCGGTCGCCGCGGTCGTGAGTGCGGTGGTGGCTACGGTTCTGACTGCCCTGGGGACCCATACGGCGAACCTATCCCGGAGGCGGCGCCCGGGGGAGCTCCGGGCCGGAGACAATGGGCCGGTGCGTTACGCGATGCTCGGCACCACCCAGGCCATCCGCGACGACGGGAGCACCGTACCCGTCGGCGGTGCGCGGCTGCGCGCGCTCCTGACCGCGCTCGCGCTGCGGCCGGGGCGGGCGGTGCCGGCGGCCTCGCTGATCGAGGAGGTCTGGGACGGCGACCCGCCGGCGGACGGCCCCGCGGCGCTCCAGGCCCTCGTGGGGCGGCTGCGGAGGGTGCTGGGGCGCGAGGCGGTGGGGTCCGGGGAGGGCGGCTACTGGCTCGTCGCCGGTCGGGACGACATCGACCTGTACCGCTTCGAGCGTCTGACGCGGGCGGCGGCGCAGGCCTCCCCGGCGGAGGCGGCCGCCCTGTTCGACGAGGCCCTGGCCCTGTGGCGGGGCGAGCCGCTGAGCTCCCTGCCGGGTTCCGGGCCGGAGGCCGCCCGCTGGGAGGCGCTACGGCTGGACGCGCGCCGGGGCCGCCTGGACGCGGCGCTGGCGCTGGGGGAGGCCGAGCGGGTCCTGCCGGAGCTGACCGCGCTGTGCGCGGGGCTGCCGCTGGACGAGCCGCTGCAAGCCCTCCGCATCCGGGCGCTGCGCGACGCGGGCCGCCCGGCGGAGGCGCTGGCCGCTTACGACGAGGTCCGCCGGGACCTGGCCACCCGCCTGGGCACCACCCCGGGCCCCACCCTCCGCACCCTCCACACGGCCCTGCTGACCCCCCTGCCCCCCACACCGTCCGACACGCCGCGCCGCGCCCCGACGGCCGGATCCGGGCCGCTTCCCCCGGCCCCGAGCGGTCCGGTCCGGTCCGGTCCGACTGCCGCAACCGCCCAGTCGGAGCCCCTCCCCGGGACCGCCCGGACCGACCGGCAACCCACCCGGCCCGCGCAGCCCGACCCCGGTCCCGACGGCGTACCCGGCCACCCCGCCGCCACGCCGCCGGACCGAGCGAACCCGGGCGGGCCTGCCGCGCCTGCCGGGACCACACCGGTCCCTGCCGGGACTACACCGGTCCCTGCCGGGACCACCCCAGGTCCCAACACCGCCCCGACCGGTCCCGGCGTGCCCGCCGGGATGCCAAGTGGCTCCGCCACCCCGACCGGTCCCGGCGCGCCCGGGACGAGCCTCAGCCCCGGCGGCCGGCCCACCACCCCGGCCGAGCCGCACGGGTCCCCCTCGGTGCCGTCCGGGGCCGGGCCCCACCCTGCTGCGCTGCCCGGGACCACCGCCGCGGTCCCGTCGGGTCCAGACCGGACGGACGCCGGCTACCCGGCCGGACCTGCCGGAGCGGACTCCGACCACACCGCCGGGCCCGGGCCGTCGGCCGGTCCGGGGACCGGTGACCCCTACGCAGCCGAGCCGTCGACCGGGGCGGGGGCTGTTCCGCCCGGACCGGGTGCGGGCAATCTGCGGATGCGGCTGACCACCTTCGTCGGGCGGGAGGATGACATCCGGGTCATCGGCGACGACCTCGCCCGGGCCCGGCTCGTCACCCTGCTCGGACCCGGCGGCGCGGGCAAGACCCGGCTGTCGCAGGAGGCCGCCGAGGCCCACGCACGGGCCGGCCGCGGCACGCCGGACGCACGCCCCGCCACCCCGGAGCACCCGTCGGCCGACTACGCCTCCACCGCCGGCGCGCACTCAGGGCCCTCCTCCGAGGGCTCCGCCCCCGGCAGCACTGCCACGGCCGCCAAGGGGCCCGGCCATGCCCCCGGCGGCTCCGGCCCCGCCCCGGTTGCCCCCCGTCCCACCGCCGGCGGCACCGGCTTCGCCCCGGCCTGGGCCGACGGGGTGTGGTTCGTGGAGCTGGCTCCCGTGGACGATCCGGAGGACGTCGCCGAGGCCGTGCTCCTCGCGCTCGGGGCTCGGGAGACCAAGCTGCGCGCCGGCTCCCCCGAGGAGATGCGGGTGCTCACCGAGCGCGGGGACCACCCCCTCGATCGCCTCGCAGAGCATTGTGCGCGGCGCCGGATGCTGCTGATCCTCGACAACTGCGAGCACGTCGTCGACGCCGCCGCCCGCCTCGCGGAGGAAGTGCTCGCGCGCTGCCCCGGCGTACAGATCCTGGCCACCAGCCGCGAACCCCTCGGCGTGCCGGGGGAGACCCTGCGCCCGGTGGAACCCCTGCCCGACCCCGTCGCGCTGCGGCTGCTCGACGACCGCGGGGCCGCAGCCCGGGCCGGGTTCAGCGTCGACGACGACCCGGCCGCCGCCGTGGAGATCTGCCGCCGGCTCGACGGGATGCCGCTCGCCATCGAGCTGGCCGCCGCCCGGCTGCGGCTGCTCACCCCACGCCAGATCGCCGACCGGCTGGATGACCGCTTCAGGCTCCTGACCGGCGGCTCGCGCACCCACCTCCCCCGCCAGCAGACCCTGCGCGCGGTGGTCGACTGGTCCTGGGACCTGCTCGACGAGCCCGAACGGGCCGTCCTGCGCCGGCTGTCCGTCTTCGCCGGCGGCTGCGACCTCGACGCCGCCGAGGCCGTCTGCACCGACGACGCCGAGGGCCTCGACGCCGCCGACCTCCTCGGCTCCCTCGTCGACAAGTCCCTCGTCGTCGCCGCCCCCGACAGCGCCGGCAGCGGCATGCGCTACCGCCTCCTGGAGACCGTCGCCGAGTACGCCACCGAGCGGCTCGCAGAGGCCGGCGACGACCGCGACGCCACCGAGCGGCGCCACCTCACCCACTACCGCGAACTCGCCCGCACCACCGAGCCGCTGCTCCGCCGCCACGGCCAGCGCGAGGCCGCCGACCGGATCATCACCGAGTACGAGAACCTCCGTACGGCCATGCGCCGGGCCGTCGCCCTCAAGGACGCCGGCGAAGTGCTCTGCCTGCTGCACTCCCTCGTCTGGTACTGGCAGATGCACGACCTGCGGACCGAGCTCCGCCACTGGTCCGCGGCCGCCGCGGCCCTGGGCCCCGACCCCTTCGCCGAGCCCGTCGTTCCCGCCGAGCCCGTCTACGCACGGGTCGTCGACACGCCCCCGCCGTACGAGGGCGAACTGCTCACCGAGGCGTGGCGCGGCATCCAGATCATGTGCCTGGCCGCCCAGGACCAGGCCGATGTCAGCTGGTCCAGCCCGGAGATCCGCACCCGGGTCGACGGCATGCTCGCCGCCTACCGTCCGGGCCTGCCGCAGACCTGCGTGGCCCCCGGGGTCCTGTGGATCTACGCCGTGATGATCGCGGGGGACCCGGTCCTGCTCCGCGAGGCCATCGAGGAGACCGTCGAGACCGCCCGCGGGCTGGGCTACCGCTGGGAGCTCGCCTCCGCCCTCCAGCTGCGCGCCAACGTGCTGGCCAACCGCGCGGACTGGGCCGGCGACGCCGCCCGCGACGCCGAGGAGAGCCTGGCCATTTTCCGCGAGCTCGGCGACGATTGGGGCTGCGCCGAGGCGCTCTCCGCCCGCGCCGAGGCCCGGGAGAAGCACGGTGAGTACGGCTTGGCCGCCGAGGACTTCCGCGCCGCCATCGAGCACGCCCGGCGGCTCGGCGCGCAGGCCCAGGTCGCGGTCCTGCAGGTGCGGATGGCCGGGACCCTCGTCGAGGACGGCCACGTCGAGGAGGCGGAGCGGTTGCTCACCGAACTGCTCCCCGCGGTCCAGCACGTCGGCAACGAGGCCAGACCCGCCGCCCGGATGTTCCTCGCCGGGGTGTACGGCCGCACCGGCCGCACCGAGGAGGCCCGCGCGCAGCTCGAGTCCCTGCGCGAGGAGTTCTCCTTCGGCGCGTACGCCGTCTTCGACGGGTTCGTGCTCGGCACGATGGCCTGGCTCGACAACCAGGAGGGCAAGTACGAGGACGCGCTCGTCCTGCTCCGGCAGGCCATCGAGTCCGTGCAGGACCCGCTCGCCCTGCTGATGGCCCCCCAGCTGCCGGCCGTCTACCTGCTCACCGCGGCCCTCTCGCACGCCGGAGTCGGCGGCCCGCAGCGGTCGTACGAGGCTGCGCGGCTGATCGGCGCCTACGGCGCCCAGCTGCCGCCCCGGCACTTCCCGGTCACCACCGAGCGGGCCGACCTGGAGCAGGCCGAGGGCCTGGCCCGGGCGGCGCTCGGCGACGCCGCGTACGAGGCGGCGTACGCCGAAGGCGGCGGCCTCACCCTGGAGGAGGCCACCGCCCTCGTCTGACCCGACCCGTACTGGGGTCCGCCCGGGACGCGATCCGGAACGGACCGGTCCGGGGATCAGGTCTTCTGGCGGAACTTCCGCACGGCGAGCGGCATCGTCACCAGCGTGATGCCGACCGACCAGGCCAGCGTGATCCACACGGAGTTGCCGAGTGGGGTCCCGTTGATCAGGGAGCGGGCCGCGTCGGCCAGGTTGGACAGCGGGTTGACGTCGGTGAAGCTCTGCAGCCAGCCGGGCATCGTCGTCGGCGGGGCGAAGATCGAGCTGCCGAACTGCAGCGGCATCAGGACCAGCATCGCCATGCCCTGGACCGCCTGGGGGGTCTTCATGGTGAGACCCAGCAGGATGAAGATCCACATCAGCGAGGAACCGAAGACCGCCGAGAGCCCGATGGACAGGAACAGGTCCAGTATCGAGCCCTTGATGGATAGGCCGAGCAGGAAGCCCATGCCGAGCAGGATCGCGATGGCCACCATCATCCGGCCGAGCTCGACCACGATCTTGGCGATGAGGACCGAGGAACGGGCGATGGGCATGGACCGGAAGCGGTCCATCACGCCCTTCTTGAAGTCGTCGTTGACCCCGGTGCCCACCCCCATGGCGATGTTCATGCCCATCATCGCCATCAGGCCCGGGACCACGTAGTTGACGTACTCGCCCTGGTTGCCCTTGCCGGAGATCGCGCCGCCGAAGACGAAGACGAACAGCAGAGTGAAGATGATCGGCATGAACAGGACGTCGAACATCGACTCCGGGTCCTGCTTGATCTGCAGGACGTTGCGCCGTGCCAGGGCGCCGATGTGGCGCAGGTTTCCCCGCAGGCCGATCCGGCCCTCGTCCGCGAGGACGGGCCCGCCGGCCGGGGCGGCCGCGGTGGGGCTGGGCTTCGTCGTGGTTACGGTGCTCATGCCGCGACCTCCTCGGTCTGCTGGTTGGGGATGGAGTCCTCGACGGTGGGCTTCTGTCCGGTGATGGACAGGAACACCTCGTCCAGGCTGGGCAGGTAGGTGCTGATGTCGGAGATCCCGTACCCGCGGGCCGCCAGCAGGCCCACCACGGCGGTCAGCTGCTCGTCGGCCAGGATCGGCACCAGCAGGGCGCCCTCGTCCGGGACGGCCTGGGAACCGGACACCCCGTCCAGACCGGCCTCGGCCAGGGAGCGGGCCATGCCCGGCAGGTCGGTCGGGTCGGTGGGGCGGATCCGCAGGGTCCGGCCGCCGACGCGGGCCTTCAGCTCGTCGACCTTGCCGTTGGCGATGACCTTGCCCTTGTCGATGACCGTCAGCTCGCTGGCGAGCTGCTCGGCCTCCTCCATGTACTGGGTGGTGAGCAGAACGGTGGCCCCCTCGGCGACCATCCGCTGCACCTCGTCCCACACCTCGTTGCGGGTGCGCGGGTCCAGACCGGTGGTCGGCTCGTCCAGGTACAGCACGGCCGGGCTGCCGATCATCGAGGCGGCCAGGTCGAGCCGGCGCCGCATGCCGCCGGAGTAGGTCATCACGGCCTTCTTGGCGGCGTCCGTGAGGGAGAACCGCTCCAGCAGCTCGTCCGCGCGGCTGCGGGAGTCCTTGCGGGACAGGTCCAGCAGCCGGCCGATCATGTAGAGGTTCTCCCAGCCGGAGAGCTTCTCGTCGACCGAGGCGTACTGGCCGGTCAGGCCTATGGTCCGGCGCAGCTGCCGCGGCTGGCGGACCACGTCGAAGCCGGCGACCCGGGCGCTGCCGGCATCGGGGGTGATCAGGGTGGAGAGGATGCGCACCAGGGTGGTCTTGCCCGCGCCGTTGGGGCCGAGGACCCCGAGCACGGTTCCCTCGCGGACATCGAGGTCCACACCGTCGAGGGCTTTGGTCTCGCCGTAGTGCTTGACCAGCCCCCGGACCTCCACGGCGTTCGAGCCGTTCAGGGGATTCTTGTCGTTTCGCGTCATGTCCACCATGGGACCAGACGGCACTGACAACCCACCGACAAACAACCGACAGGCGACCGACGGCGAATCGACAGCCGACCGACAAATCAACCGGGGCACCAGCCGGGGCACCAGCCGGGGCATCGGCGGGGGCATCGGCGGGGGCACCGACCGGGCACCGACCGGCCCCGGCCGGCACCGCACCTGTCGGTGCGG
>NZ_JBHVYI010000170.1:0-9189 GCF_042880975.1 Streptomyces sp. NPDC058289 | reverse complement strand
GCCCGCCGGGCCCCCCCCGGCCCTCGGGGTGCCGTCGCGCGACCTGTACGCCGTGGTCGTCGTCGCCCAGGACCCGGCGTCGCCGGCCGAGCCTGGGCCCGCCCTGGACGCCGCCGGGCTGTGGTCGTTCTGGCGGCCGCGTACGGAGGTCCTCGCCGGCCTGGTGCGGCTCGGCTCCACCGCGCCCGAGGAGTTGACGCGGATCCTTCGGGGGGCGGTGCGCGGCGCCGCGGGGATTTCGCCGCCGTTCGAGGAGCTGACCTCGGCCGACCGGGGGCTGAGGCTGGCGGGGCGTGCGCTCGCGACCCTCCCGCCGGGCACCGGACAGGTCGCGGCGCTCGACGACCGGCTGGTGCACGCCGTGCTCTGCGCCGACCCGGAGATCGCTCGACGAACGGTGGGGCGCTATCTCGAGGGTGTGCTGCGCAGCGGTTCCGAGCGGGCGGTGCTGCTGGAGACGCTGCGCGTCTGGCTCGACGAGGGCTGCTCGGCCTCCCGCACCGCCGAGCGGCTCTACTGCCACCGCAATACGGTGCGAGGCCGCATCGGACGCATCGCCGAACTGACCGGCTGGTCGGCGGAATCCGGCGAGGCCCGGCTGGGCTGGGCGCTCGCGCTGCGGGCACTGGAAGGGGCAACGCCCTGAGCTCGTACGGGGAGGTGCCTTCGGGCCGGCTCTCGGCCTCGGCCCTTCCCCGGCGGCACACGCCCCCGCAGGCCGGTCAGCCTCGACCGGATCAGTTCGTCGGCCGAGCCGGTCTCCGGCCTCCCGGACTCCCGGCCTCCCGGCCTCCCGGCCTGAGTACGAACGCTCGGGCAACTGAGTACGAGACCCAGGGCACTTACGGCACCCGGGGCGGTTCAATGGACCCATGGTCGATACGAACAGCGCACAGACGCAGGCCTCGTCGGCACGGCGCACGAGGCCGTGCCAGTGGTGCCGGCGCCCCGTACCGCAGCGCTTCCTGCTGATGCCCAAGCTCCACTGCAACAGGAACCACTGGCTGAACGACGTGCGCGACAATTTCTGGCGCAAGCTGTTCGAGCACGGCTGAGCGCCCGCCCGTGGCACGGCGAGCACCCCACCATCGAGCAGGACTCCTCACGCCCCTTCGCTCCCACTCGTACGAACCGGGCGATGTCGCGGAGGACTCGCCCGGAGTGGCACGTGCACCTTCCCGTCGGCACGATCGCGGCGTACCCGATCCGTGTGCTCGATCTGCCGGTTGTGGGATCAGCAGGGTCCGTTGTCGGTCCAGACTCCGTCCTGGCCGCTGGTGGAGGGGTCCTCGTTCAGGCTCCACCACTTGTTCGTGTAGGTGCGGCCCTTCCAGGAGACTTTGGTTCCCTTCGTCGCGTAGGTCGTGTCGGCCTTCCAGCTCGGCGCGGTGCAGCTGGCGGGTGTCGAGGACGGGGAGGACGACGGCGAGCTGGAGGGACTGCTGGACGGCGACGGGGAGGACGACGGCGAGCTGGAGGGACTGCTGGACGGGGACGGGGTGCCGCCGGCCGCCGCGCCGCGGGTCAGGTCGCCGGTCAGGCCGTACAGGGTTCCGCCGATGTTGACCGTCCAGTTGGCCGGGGTCGATACGGGCAGGTAGTAGGTGAAGTCGATGTCCACCGAACCACCCGGGGTCAGGGCCTGCCAGGACGGCAGCTTCACCGAGACCCGGTTGTAAGTCCCCTTGAGCCCTCCGATGTTGTTGGCTGCGGCGTGGTCCTGGCGGATGACCTTGAGGCCGAAGCCGGACTGGTCCTTGGCGTTTCCGGGGGCCGAGTTGGCGTAGTCGAACTGGAACTCGGTACCGCCCGGCAGGCTCACCGTCGAGTTGTTGACGATGTGGATCTTCGGGTTGATGGGGTAGTTGGAGTCGCCCAGGGCGAAGCCGGTGAATGTCACGTCTATGGGAAGGGTCTGCTGCGGCAGCGTGAGGGTGGAGCGGGTCGCGTTGTACGCCGTGGCGTTCTTGAATTTGTCGTACATCAGCGTGGTCAGCGTGGAGCCGGAGACGTACTGGCCGCCGCCCCCGTTCGCGGTGGCGTCCCAGCGGTAGTCGCCCGCGAGTTCCCAGATCATGGTGCCGCCGGCGCCCTGGTCGATGACGTAGTCGGCCTTGGCGGCCACGGACTGCTCGTCCTCGGTGGAGAGGAAGACCTTCTTGGTGTCGTTCCACAACCACGGCGCGACCAGCGTGGAGTCGTACTTGCGGGCGTAGCTGCCGGTCAGCGTGGTGTTGGCCGGGAAGCCGTACTTGGTGACGTAGTCGCCGACGATCCCCTTCTCGAGGTTCTTGGCGTGCCACATCGGGTTGGAACCGGCCGGGGACTCGACGCCGTTGGTGTCCTTGTCGTGCCAGAGGTTGTCGATGCCGGAGGCGCCGTCACCGCAGCTGGTCAGGCCGGAGCCGGCCGGACAGGTGCTGGTCGAGGACGTGCCCCACAGGCCGTTGGTGCCGCCGGTGACGTTCTTGAAGCCGCGGGTGTAGTAGGGCAGGCCGATGTTGATGCGGCCGCCGGGCATCGCGCCGCGGAAGTAGTGGTAGGCCCAGTCGGTGTTGAGGTAGCCGATGCCGCCGTACTGTTCCGTGCCGTAGACGTTGGCTGCCGCCAGTTCGGAGTCCTTGCCGTCGTCGTAGAGCGAGGCGTTGGGGCCGACGTACTTGTTCCAGGCGCCGTGCAGGTCGTAGGACATGATGTTGACGTAGTCCAGGTACTGGGTGACCTGGAAGGTCTCCATGCCGCGCAGCAGGTAGCCGGAGGACGGCGAGGCGATCGAGAGCATGTAGTGCTTGCCGTCGGCGGCGCCCGCGCGGTCCAGCTTTTCGCGCAGGGTCTTCATCAGGGCCGCGTATCCCTTGACCAGGGAGCCGCGCTTGTCGTTGGCGATCGACCAGTCGAGCGGGTTGCCGGCGTCCTTCATCGAGGTCGGGTACTCGTAGTCGATGTCGACGCCGTTGAAGCCGTACTTCTTGATGAAGTCGACGGCGGAGTCCGCGAAGGTGTCGATGCCCGACTGGTTGACGCTGCCGTCGGCGTTGACGGTCATCGAGTAGAAGCCGCCCGCGTTGACGCGCTTGCCGTCGTCACCGAAGTAGCCGCCGGTCTCCGCCCAGCCGCCCACCGAGATCATGGTTTTGACGTCCGGGTGCTGCTTCTTGTACTTGCTCAGCAGGTTGAAGTGGCCCTTGTAGGCGTAGTCCGGGTCCATTTCCGCCCCGGTGACGCCGGGGAAGGTAATCCCGGTGGCGGCGTTGTCCGGGCCGTCCGTGCCGACCGAGAGCTTGTTGTCGGCGGCTACGTGTCCGAAGGCGTAGTTGAGGTGGGTGACCTTGTCCCAGGGGATGTTGTTCACCAGGTAGGCGGGGGTGCCGTCCTTTCCGGTGCGCCAGCCGGTGAAGTAGCCGATGACGCGGCGCTGGTGGTCGGCGCCCATCTTCTCGCGGCCCTCGGTGTCGTAGACCGAGCAGTACGGGACGTCCACGCCGGGCGTGGTGTACATGCCGTCGGGGCGACACGACTGGTTGTCGGCGGGAGCCGCGGCCTGTGAGGGTGCGGCTCCGAGGGTGGCGATCAGGAGCCCGGCCAACGCTGCCGCGGCGGCAGCGGAGGCGAAGGCCACTCGCTTGCCGGACGCCTGTCGGCCGGCAGCGGTGGGGCGCCGCACGACTTTGGGTCGGATCAACACTCGTTCCTCCAGAGGAGAGCGTCGGCGCACGCCGAAGGGGTGCGCGAGGGGGGAGGGGATGGGAGCAGCGTGAAGGGGGAGCGGTGTGAAGCGGCGGCCGGGACCTCCCGGGCCGAACCCGCAGCGGCGGTCCGCCTGTACGGCGGGCGGACCGTCGCTGCGGGAGATCGGTTACTTCAAGCCGCTGCTGATGGCTCCGACCAGTTCTCCGTCGCTGGTGTCGCCGCTGAATTCCCAGAAGAACGCTCCGCGCAGCTTCTGGTCCTTGGCCCAGGTCATCTTGGAGGTGACGGTGGCCGGGGTGTCGTAGCTCCACCAGTTGGTGCCGCAGTGGGCGTAGGCGGTGCCGGCGACCGTGCCGGTGGCGGGGCAGGAGGTCTTGAGGACCTTGTAGTCCTCGATGCCCTTCTCGTAGGTGCCGTCGGCGGCTCCGGTGGCGGTTCCGCCGGGAGCGTCCTGGGTGACACCGGTCCAGCCGCGGCCGTAGAAGCCGATGCCGAGGAGGAGCTTGTCGGCCGGGACGCCCTTCGCCTTGTACTTGGCTATCGCCTCGGCGGAGTTGAAGCCGGCCTTGGGGATGCCGTCGTAGGAGGTGAGCGGGGAGTGCGGGGCGGTGGGGCCCTTGTCCACCCAGGAGCCGAAGAAGTCGTAGGTCATCACGTTGAACCAGTCCATGTACTGCGCGGCGCCCGCGTAGTCGGCCTTGCCGATGTTGCCGCCCTCGGAAGCGTCGGCGGTGACGGCCGCGGTCACCAGGTTGCTCGTACCGAACTTTGCGCGCATGGACTTCATCATGGTCTTGAAGGAGTCCGAGCCGCTGGTGTCGCAGGTCAGGCCGCAGGCGTTGGGGTACTCCCAGTCGAGGTCGATGCCGTCGAAGACATCCGCCCAGCGCGAGTCCTCCACCAGGTCGTAGCAGGACTGCGCGAAGGCGTCCGGGTTCTGCACGGCCTTGCCGAAGCCGTCGGACCAGGTCCAGCCTCCGAAGGACCACAGCACCTTGACGTTCGGGTACTCCTTCTTCAGCTTGCGCAACTGGTTGATGCTGCCGCGCACCGGCTGGTCCCAGGTGTCGGCGACCCCGTCGACGGACTCCTCGGCCTTGTACGTCCGCTCGTAGTCGGCGTTGGCATCACCGACGACGCACTTGCCGTCCTTGACGTTGCCGAAGGCGTAGTTGATGTGGGTGATCTTGCCGGCGGAGCCGGAGGTCTTCAGGTTCTTGACGTGGTAGTTGCGTCCGTAGACGCCCCAGTTCGCGAAGTACCCCAGCTTGACGGTCGAGCCGGTGCCCGTGCCGGGGTCGCCGCCGGTGGTGCGTACGGAGCGTGCCTCGCTGGCGGGCCCGGTCTGGTCGGCGGTGTCGCGGGCCTTGACGGTGTAGGAGTAGTCGGTTCCGGCGGTGAGGCCGGTGTCCGAGTAGGCCGGGTCGGTGACGGTGGCGACCTTGGTGCCGTCGCGCAGGACGTCGTAGTTCTTGATGCCGTTGTCGTCGGTGGCGGCCGTCCAGGCGAGCTTCACCGAGGTGTCGGTGATGTCGGAGGCGCTCGGGGTGCCGGGCGCGGTGGGGACGCTGTCGGTGGGCGTGCTGGTTCCGTCACAGGAGCCGCCGTTGAGCTTGCAGCCGCTGGGCGAACCGGTACCGGTGCCGTTGAAGCCGAAGGTGACGGAGGCGCCGGGAGCGAGGCTCCCGTTCCAACCCTTGTCCTTGGCGCTCCAGTGGTTGCCGGAGCTGGTGACGACGGCGTCCCAGGCGGAGCTGACGGTGGTCCCGGAGGGGAAGTCCCACTCGACGGTCCAGGTGGTGAGGGTGGTGGTGCCGGTGTTCTTCACCGTCCACTTGCCCTCGAAGCCGGAGCCCCAGGCGGAGGGCTTGCTGAAGGTGGCGGTTGCCGAGGTGGCGGCCTCGGCCGGGGCCGCCAGGCCGACCATCGCGGCCAGCGGAAGCAGCAGCGCGGTCAGGCCCGCGACACTCCTGGATCTGAACCGGGTACGACGTGGCGTGGATTGGGCGTTCAACGGTGCTCCTCAAGGTGCGGACGGCAACTCATGGGGGTGGTCCGTGATGCGCACTGTGCGGCCTTTCGCCGTGTGCTGCGGTGAGACTAGAAAGGTCTGGACCATCTCGTCAAGAGGTCCAGACCATTGACGGAATGTCTCATTCAGAACGCTCAACTAACTTAAATTCAAAGTGAGTTGACGCTCAGCTCACCCTCTCGGCGACCGAGTGCGCGTGACCCCATCGACCTCGAGCCCCGCCCGCCGCCCCCGCCCGGAGGCGCCGGCGGCCGACCCTCCGGCGCACGAGCGGCGCCCGTCGTGCGCCGGCCCGACCTATGGACGGCACCCCCCTTCCGCACCTCAGGGACTGTATCGGGAATGCCGGAGATTGACTTAAGTCTTTGACGAACATAAGCTTGCTCACTATATGCGGAATGGAGTGGTTAGGTCACTCCCTCGTGGCGCGACCAGAGAGAGCTTGAGGCAAGCGTGAACGGTCAACGGTCCGGAATCATTGGTGCCGGTTTCATCGGAGAGGTCCACGCTCGGGCAGTGCGGTCCGCGGGCGGGGTCCTGGTCGCAGTCGCCGACGCGACCCCGGAGGGCGCGATCAAGGCTCGGGACCGGCTGGGCGCACAGCGCGCAGCACGGTCGGCCGAGGAACTGATCTCGGCCGACGACATCGACGTCGTCCACATCTGCACGCCAAACCACCTGCACGCCGAACTGGCCCTCAAGGTGCTGGCCGCGGGCAAGCACGTGATCTGTGAGAAGCCGTTGGCGACCGACGTCGCCAGCGCCCAGCAATTGGTGCAGGCGGCAGCGGACGCCGGAACGGTGGCGGCGGTGCCGTTCATCTACCGGTTCTATTCGGCTGTTCGCGAAGCGCGCGGCCGTATCGCACGTGGCGACACCGGGCCGCTGCGATTGCTGCACGGCTCCTACCTCCAGGACTGGCTGTCCAACGTGCAGGACAACAACTGGCGGGTGGACCCGAAGCTGGGCGGGTCCTCACGTGCCTTCGGTGACATCGGCGTGCATTGGTGCGATCTGGTGGAATTCGCCACCGGGCACCGGATCGCGCGGCTGTCGGCGCGGATGCTCACCGCACACCCCGAGCGTGCTGCCGCCAACGAGACCACGGCGGTCAGCACCGAGGACGTCGCAACGGTGCTCTTCGACACGGACCAGGGTGCGCTCGGCTCCGTTGTGGTCAGCCAGGTCTCCCACGGCCGGAAGAACCGCTTGTGGCTGTCCATAGACGGCACCCAGTCCTCGGTCTCCTTCGACCAGGAACTCCCCGACTCGTTGTGGGTCGGACAGCAGCTGCACAATCTCACGGTGATGCGCGGCAGCGCGGACACCACGTCCGAAGCGCAGCGCTTCAACGTTCTTCCGCCGGGCCACCCCCAGGGCTACCAGGACTGCTTCAACGCCTTCGTCGCCGACGTCTACGCCGCGGTCGACGGCGACGTGCCGGACGGACTGCCGACGTTCGCTGACGGATACCGCGCAGCCGTCCTGACCGCGGCGGTACTCGAATCCGCGAGGACCGACTCCTGGGTGACGGTGCTCTAGATGAAACTCGGATTCCTGACCTCCTGCCTGCCCCGGCTGACCCTGCCCGAGGTCGCCGACTGGGCTTCCACCCATGGGTATCAGGCCTTGGAGGTTGCGGCGTGGCCCGACCTCGGCGCCCGCCCGTTCACGGCCACGCACCTTCGGGCCGAGTCGTTCGGCGCCGCCGACGCCGAGGCGACGCTGCGTTTGTTCGATGACCGCAACCTCACGCTCTCCTCGATCGCCTACTACGACAACAACCTGCACCCGGACCCCGCTGAGCGGTCCGCGGTCAATTCCCACGTTCTGGCCTGCATCGAGACCGCCGCGCAGCTCGGCGTCCCGACAGTGGGCACCTTCATCGGCCGCGACCCCGGTGCGACGGTGGCGCAGAACCTGCGCCAGGCGGAGCGCGTCTTCGCCCCGCTGGTGGACCGCGCCGGGGAACTGGGCGTCAAGCTCGTCATCGAGAACTGTGTGATGGAGGGCTGGCATCCCGACGGCTATCCGGGAAACCTCGCGTACTCGCCCGAGCTGTGGGAGTGGATGTTCTCGCTCGGGCTGTACCTCAACTTCGACCCCTCGCACCTGGTGTGGATGGGGATCGACCCGGTCGAGGCGCTGCGACCCTACGTCGACAAGGTCGCTCACGCGCAGGCCAAGGACATCGAGGTCTTTCCCGAGAAGCGCAACCGCTACGGATACCCCGGAATGGCTGTCAACCGGACCGACCCGTGGGACGTCGGCTGGTGGCGCTACCGGGTCCCGGGCCTGGGCGAAGTCGACTGGGCGCGCCTGATCGACGTCCTGTACGAAGGCAACTACGAGGGCGTCATGTCGGTGGAACACGAGGACCCCGTGTGGGGCGGCACCGAGGACCGCATCTACACCGGCCTGCACGTCGCCCGCCGAACGCTCGCACCGCTACTGGTCCACTGACCCACCGAGATCACTTGTCACCAACACCCAGGAGGCCCGGCCCGTCGGCAGACGAGAGCACCTACAACCGCGGGGCGACCACTGGCCATCACCGGGCCGTGGCCCCGCGGTTCCCGGCGTTCACCCAGGTGAGCTGGGCTAACGGCCGAGGTACGGCTACGGATCCCCCCGGGACAGATGCAGGCCAGTGCGGTGGCCGCACACAGAGCCGGATCGGATGCGGCGTTCCCGTCTCCACCAACGCAGCCGGCAGCGGCTGTGGCGACCCGAGCGTGGCGGGCTACGCCCTGGAACGCCCACCGTTACACCCGCCCAGTGCACTCCTTGGGGCGTCGCTTTAAGGCCCCTTGGCCGGTGCGGCCTAACGACGGCGCGCCCGAGGCCGCTCCCTAGCCCGGGACCGTAACGGCTCAGCCGAGCACGATGCTCGGTCTCGGCGCGTTGGGTCATCCTGACGGCGACCAGGTGCGAGACGGACCTGCGCCCGAGGTCGACCATGTGCCTGGCGTAGGCCGCGCCGGCCTGCACGCCCCGTGCGGTGACGGTGCGGGCCACAGTTCCCGCAGCACCACGAATCCGGTGAAGATCCCGGCCACCTGGGATGCCGGCCCGTCAGCAGGGCGTCACGCCCGGCCGGGCCGGTGCCGGCCGGTACCACCTCGAAGAGCCGGCGCACGATCCCCGAAGGCCCCGCGGCAGCAGCACCCGCAGCCCGGAGTCCCGCGACTGCTCCTGTACTTCACCCAGCAGGCGGGCCTCCCTGTGCCGGCCGCACCCGCGACCACGGTCAAAGCGCCGCTTCCGTCAGCGATGCCCTTCAGCGACCGGGGCTTTACCTCGAGCACTGAATCACGCACGACGATCAGCTTCGAACCACCAGTGCATTCGGGACCTTCGGAAGAGGAAGACGCCTCCTACATCTGCGTGCGGCGTCAGCCCCCGGCATGAGAACCCGAACGCCAGACAACGGGATCAACGCCGTCGGCGGCCTTCCAGCAGTGACT
>NZ_JBHVYI010000169.1:0-9195 GCF_042880975.1 Streptomyces sp. NPDC058289 | reverse complement strand
GCGCCCGCCCCGGGGGGCGGCGCCGGGGGGCGGCGCGGGAGCGAGCGGCCGCGCACCGCCGCGAGCAGGGCGTAGTTCTCCGCCACGAAGACCCGGCCCGGTCCGCCGGACGGCTCCGGGACCCGCTGGCCCGTCAGGTCCAGGTACATCGCCTGGACCACGTCCAGGCCGCCCGCGTCCGTGAAGAGCCTGAACTGCGCCCCCGGACGCGGGTTGAAGTCCACCAGGCGGAAGACGCCCTGCTCGTCCCGGCGGAAGTCCAGGTCCAGGATCCCCTGGTAGCCGAGCCGCTCGGCGAGCCGCAGACCCGCCTCCTCCACCGCCGGATCCGGCAGCCACCGCCCGACCGCCGTCAGCCCCGTCCGCACCGGCCAGGACAGCTCCTTGCGCCCCGAGCCGGTGATCAGCGGACGCCCGCCCCGGGCGAACGCGCCGTGGAAGAACCAGTCGGTGTCCGGCCCGGCCGGCAGGAACCGCTGGAGCAGCAGCCGGCTCCCCGCCTCGGCCGAGCGCTCGTACAGCCGCCGCGCCTCGGCGGCCGCGTGGAGCAGCGTGGTGCTGCGCAGGCCCGTGCCGGAGGGCAGCAGCCACGGCCGGCTCCACTTGGCGATCACCGGCAGGCCCAGCCGCCACGCGGCCTCCGCCGCCTCGGCCCCGCTCGCCGGGATCACGGTCTCCGGGTGCGGTACGTCCCACCGGGCGCAGAGCCGCGACAGCTCGGCCTTGTCCGCCACCCGCGCCGGCAGGTCGTCGGGCTGATGGGGGATCCGGAAACGGTCCGTCAGCATCGGTGCGACCCGGGACACCGCGATCGCACTGAGGTCGTCCATGGCGATGAGCACCGCGGGGCGGCCGATCTGTTCGGAGACCCCGGTCAGGCACTCCAGCAGCGCTTCGGGCGCCTCGGGGTCGAGTCCGCCCGAAGGTCCGGGATGCACGGCACGCAGGTAGCGCGAACGCCCCATGGGACCTCCCCCGGCCTCGACTACGGCATGGACCTCCACACCCGCGCGCCCAAGGGATCTGACGGCGCCGAGGGTTCCGTGGTGGAACGGATTCCGATCGAGTCTGAGCAGAACTGCGGGCACTTGGCTGGGATGCGCGTGCATGGGAACGGTGTCTTTCACCTAGTCGGACCAAGCGGGGAGGGTGCGCAGGTGCGAATGGCCTACGCGGAGGTCACCGGACAGGCCATTCGTCAGATGTGATGTCTAACGTCTTTGGTAAGCACACCGATTCAGGAAAGCTCGGGAGACGCCATGCCCAGACCACGCCGCCGACTGGCGAGCACCTGCATCGGAACGGTGACGGCCGGACTGCTCGCCACCGGCGCCGCGCTCGCGGCCCCCGAGGAGCAGAGCGCGCAGTCCGACATCGCCATGGGTGCCTACCTCGACTACGGGCCGCCCGGAGTGGCCCGCATCCCGTTCCTGTCGAACTGGCTGGGCGGCAAGGAGATCCGGGTCGGGCACACCTATCTGCCCGGCGACCAGTGGGCCGGCATCGAGGGCGGCGTCAGCTTCCTGGACGACTGGGCGCGGTGGCGGCGCCAGCGGGACGACCGGCTGTTCGTCCTCAACGTGCCCATGCAGGAGCGGAACGAGGACCGGGTCCCCGACCGCCAGGTGGCCCAGCTGATCCGGGCGGGCGCGGAGGGCCACTACGACCGGCACTTCAAGAAGCTCGCCGAACGACTGGTGGCGCTGGGCGTCCCGGACACGGTGATCGTGCTCGGCTGGGAGATGAACGGGATCACGTACACCCACCGCTGCGGACCCGACCCGGAGAACTGGAAGGCGTACTGGAAGCGCATCGTCAACACGATGCGCTCCGTGCCCGGTCAGAAGTTCAAGTTCGATTTCACCCCGAACCGCGGCACGGACGCCATCGGCTGGACCAAGTGCTACCCGGGTGACGACGTGGTCGACATCGTCGGGATGGATTCGTACGACCAGGGTCCCGGACGGAACTTCGACGACCAGATCAGCCAGCCGTACGGACTCCAGCAGCACGTCGACTTCGCGCGAGCACACGGCAAAGAGATCTCGTACCCGGAGTGGGGGCTGTTCCGCAACGGGGACAACCCGGAGTACGTGCGGCGCATGCTGCAGTGGATCGAGAAGCAGAAGCCGCTCTACCACACCATCACCGACTACTGCCCGCACGGCGTCTGGCAGTGCAAGCAGAACCCGGCCTCGACGAAGGTCTTCCGCGAGGCGCTGACCCCGCAGCGGCCCGACCCGGTCATCCCGACCCCGGTCGTCCCCACCCCCGTGGTGCCCACGCCGGTCGTTCCGACGCCGCAGGTCCCCACGCCGGAGATCCCGACGCCGGTCGTCACCCCGCCGGTCGTGCTCCCCAGCCCGGAGGTCCCGAGCCCGGTCGCCCCGAGCCCCGTCGCCCCCAGCCCCGTCGAGCCCAGCCCGGCCGAACCCAGCCCGCTGGTCCCGAGCCCGGCCGTCCCGAGCCCCGTCGAGCCCAGCCCGCCGGTGCCGAGCCCGGTCGCCCCGAGCCCCGTCGTACCGACGCCCTCGCCCGTGGTCCCGAGCCCGGAGGTCCCGGTCGAGCCGAGTCCGGCCGTCCCCAGTCCTGCCGTCCCCAGCCCGGTCGAGCCCAGCCCGGTCGAGCCCAGCCCGCTGGTCCCGTCCCCCGAGGTCAGCCCGGTCGTCCCCGAGGTCCCGGCGAGCCCGAGCCCGAGCGCCAGCCCGAGCCCGGTCGTGCCCAAGCCGAGCCCCGAGGTCCCGTCCCCGTCGCCCTCGCCGCTCGTACCGAAGCCCGAGCCGTCCCAGCCGCCCAAGCCGACGACACCGCCCGTCAACAGCACGGAGTGGTGCGTGCCGATCAACTTCGGCGAGTGGCTCTCCAAGCTGGTCGGCAAGCAGTCGGTCTGCATCAAGGTCGACTGGGGCAGGGAAACCGGCTTCTGGCCCTTCTAGGCGGAGCGTTCGGGTCATCGGACCCGCAGTTCGTTGATCCGCGCCCGCCAGTCCCTGGCGGCCGGCAACGCCTCCCGCAGTGCGTCCACCGCCCGCTCGCGCCCCGTCACCTGCGACTCGTGCAGTCGCAGCAGGGGCGCGAGCGCGGTCGTGGCCAGCAGGAAGCGCTGGTTGACCACCGTCCGCGGCCGCCAGTGGTTCTTGTACGGTTCGTTGCCGCGCAGGAAGCTCACCACCGGGCGGCCTTCGGCGAGCGCGCGGGTGGCCTCGTAGCGCAGCAGCAGCGTGGCCACGTCCACCTTGCGGTCCCGCAGGTCGGGATCGGCGCCGTAGAGGTATCCGCCGCTGAGCGCGCCCGAGAGCAGGGTGAGGTTGGCGGCCACCACCTTCCCGTCGAGCCGGAACTCGGCCAGCCGCCCCTCCCCGGCGCGCACCATCCGCCGCGTGGCCCGGGTCAGGTGTTCGGCGAAGCGGGGCTTGAGGTGTTCGGGGGTCACCCCGCGGCCGCGCCACTGCTTCTCGTGCAGCCGCAGCAAGGTCCGTACCGCTCGCGGCACTTCCTGCTCGGTGACCTCGTGCTCCTCGATCCCCGCCGCGTCGGTCTTGCGGAGCTTGGCCCGCACCCGCTGGGCGCCGGAGGCCGGCATCCGCTTGACCAGCTCGTCGAAGGGCATGGACGGCAGCTCCATGCAGGTGGAGTCGGTGAGCTTGCTGCCGATCCCGGGCCAGGCCGCGAACACGGCCTCGGCGGCGGCCCCCGGCCGCACCTCGCGCAGGTCGACGACCGCACCCCGGGCGGCCCGGTGCAGCCCGTTGGCCAGGGCCGGGACGACCTGGTCGGCGTGGGCCGCGGCCACGAGCACGTCGAAGTAGTCGGTGATGCCCCCGCCGAGGGGCACGAGCAGCGGCAGCGGCCGGTGTACGAGCATCAGCGCGGCCGCGCCGACCAGCTCCTCACCGCGCCGCACGAGGACGATGCGGAGCCGGCCGTCCTTGCCGTAGGACAGCCACCAGGAGTGCAGCCAGGCGTGGCTCTGGAACGGGGTGGCGGTGGGACAGCCGCGGACGAGCCGGTTCCACGGCTCCTCCAGCGCGGCGAACTGCCGGGGGTCGCGGCACAGCGTCACCGACAGGGCCCCGGCGGAGCCGGTGGTCATCGCACCGACTCCTTCTCCTTGGCCGCGGCGGGCTCGCCCTGCGCGGGCAGCGAGGCGTACTCCTCGACGGTCTCCGCGGCGGTCTCCGTGATGCTCTCCGCGGCGGGACCCTCGCCGCGCCGCCGGGCGGCGGTGGGCCGGGCGAGCAGCCACAGCCCGCCCAGCAGCCCGCCGGCGCACAGGCCGACGGCCCCGCTGAGGGTGGGGGACGCGGAGGCGGGGTCGCTGGGCGCGACGGCCTGGTTGAAGAGGAGCAGCTGCACGCCGGTGTTCTTGGCGGCCTGGTTGCTGCTCAGCGACAGGGCGTCGGCGACGGCGTTGGCGATGTCGGCGGCTTCGCCGGCGCTCTTCGCGGTCCCGGTGATGGCGATCATCGGGGACTCGGGGGAGGTCTCGGCGCGGACCTGGGTCCGCAGCTTCTGCACGCCGATGCCCGCGCGGGGCTGGGCGTACGCGAGGGTCGAACTGCTGGTGGCGATGCGGGCGTAGGCCTGGGCGAAGCCGAGGGCGGTGGCCGGCTCGGTGGTGTCGTCGGGGACCGCGACGACGTAGCTGGTGGCGGCGTACTCGGGGGCCTTGAGCACCCCGTACGCCCCGCCCGCGGCGAGCCCCAGCAGCGCGGCGGCGGGCAGCGGCCACCACGCGGGCGGCGGCAGCAGCCGTACCCGGCGCCGGTGGGTGGACTTCTTCTGGTCGGCGTTGTCCGCCATGTGCGTACCTCTTTCCTGGTGGACGGGTGCTTGCTTCGGGGCCCGGTGCGGGCCCTTACGGGCTCGGATCAGCCGATGTCGCCACCGGCGGGGGCGAACTCAGCCCGCCGGGGGCAAATCCAGCCCCTCCGGCGTTTGAGGAGCAGGGGTCCGGGGACTGGTGCCCGGCAACGACGCCGCACGGTCCGAACCGGCCGGGGCCAAATCCAGCCCCTCCGGCGTCAGGTCCAGCCCCTGCGGCGTGTGAGGAGCAGGGGTCCGGGGACTGGCCCCCGGCACCGGCGCCGCACGCTCCGGACCCGCCGGGTCAGCGGCCCGAGGCCCCCGGCCGGGACCGGGCAGCGCCCCCGCTCCCCGAGCCCCGGCCGCGGGACCGGCCATCGCGTGGTCGTACACGTGCAGCAGCTGCGCCGCGCTCCGGGCGATGTCGTAGCGCCGCACCACCCCGGGCGGCGGCAGCCGCTTGGCGCCGGCCTCCATGTGCCCCCGCAGCGCCGCGACGAGCTCCTCCGTGCCGGTGCCGATCCGCCGCGCCCCCGGTGCCTGGGCCGCGGGCAGGTCGTCGATCGCCGGGCAGGTGACGTGCAGCACCGGCAGGCCCGCCGCCAACGCCTCGATCACCGCCAGTCCGAAGGCCTCCTCGCGCGAAGGGGACACGAACACGTCCATCGCCGCGAGCAGCGCCGGGATCCCCGGGGTCCGCCCGTCCGTGCTGTCGCCCAGCGGGTCCCGCTCCCCCAGCAGGTGGATCCGGCTCTGCGCCCCCAGCTCGGCGGCGAGCCGGCGCAGCGCCGCCCGCTCCGGCCCGTCCCCGGCGAGCAGCAGGTGCGCGCCGGGCAGCGCCGCCACCGCCCGGACCAGGACGTCGAAGCGCTTGCCCGGCACCAGTCGGCCGACGCCGCCGACCACGAAGGCCCGCTCGGGCAGTCCGGTCCGGGTGCGGGTGGCTCGCCGTACGCCCTCGTCGAAGCGGAACCGCACGGCTTCGATCCCGTTCGGCACCACGTGCACCCGCCCGGCCGGCACCCCCCAGGCCTCCAGGCGGGCCGCCACCGTGTCCGATACGGCCACGGTCGCAGCTCCCAACCGTTCGCTCGCCAGGTACAGGGCCCGCACCCCGCCCGAGAGCGGCCGGCCCTCGATCTCGCCCGCCCCCAGGGAGTGTTCGGTCGCCACGCTCACCCGCACGCCCGCGAGCCGGGCCGCGAGGCGCCCGTACACGCAGGCCCGGTACAGGTGGGTGTGGACCAGGTCGTAGCGGCCCCGCCGGATGAACTTGGCCAGCTTCGGCACCGCCCCCAGGTCGCGGTTGCCGCGCATCCCGAGGTGGACGACGCGGACCCCGTCCGCGCGCAGCCCCTCCGCGACCGGGCCGGGGTTGGTCAGCGTCAGGACGTCGCAGCGCATCGGCATGTGCCGCAACAGCAGGCGCAGTTGCTGCTCGGCGCCGCCGACGCCGAGTCCCGTGATGACGTGCAGCACCTTCTCGGGGCTCACAGGTGCACCGCCCTGCGCAGCTCCCGCACCTGGTGGCGCACCTGCTTGATCCGCAGCCTCGGGCCGCCGTCGGCCTGGCTGATGTGCGTACGGGGCATCGCGTGGGGTCCGGCGAGGCGGCCGGGGTCGATGGCGCAGGCGTAGCCGTACCCGGCGGCCCGGGTCGCGGCGACGACCCGCGCGTCGAGGTGCCCGTACGGGTAGCAGAATCCGGCGGGCAGCGTCCCGGTCAGCTCCCGGATCAGCTCGCGGCTGCCGCGCAGCTCCTGCTGCAGTACGTCGTCGGGGGCCGCGGTGAGGTCCTGGTGGAGCAGCCCGTGCGAGCCGATCTCCTGTCCGGCGGCGGCGACTTCGCGGATGCCCTCGGCGGTGAGGAGGGGCTTGCGGGGGCCCAGCGGGTCCCAGACGTTGTCCACGCCGAGCCGCCCGGGCAGTACGAAGAGGGTGGCGGTGCAGTCGTAGCGGCGCAGCAGCGGCAGTGCGCGGGTCAGGAAGTCGGTGTAGCCGTCGTCGAAGGTCAGCCCGACCAGCCCGGCGCCGCGCCCGGCGGCGCGGGCGCGCAGAAGTTCGCCGACGGAGACACCGCGCAGTCCCCGGGAGCGCAGCCACAGCAGCTGGGCCTCCAGCGCGTACGGGGTGACGGTGATGCCGTACGGGTCCTCGGCGGGATCGGTGAACTCGGCGACGGAGTGGTACATGAGGACCCACGGCGAGCCGGTGCGGCGGGCGGGGGCCGCCGCGGCGGGGCGCGCCGTTTCGGTGTCAGCGGACATTGCGGAACCTCTGGGTGAGCTGGGAGGTGAGGTGAGCGGTGAGCTGGGCGAGCTGGCCCGGCAGGGCGGTGACCTCCAGGGCCCGTATGGCCATGCCGGTGGCCCCGAACATGGCCGGGACCAGCAGGCAGCCGAGGGCGGCGCTGACCAGCGGGTCGGGGATCATCGGCCCGGCGATCCAGCCGGTGGCGCAGGCGGCGAGGGCCGCGACGGAGAGCCGGCCGATGCTGACGGCGACCCGGCGGACCTGGATGGCGATGATCCGCGAGCCGAGGCCGGTGAGCAGCAGTGCGGCGGTGGTGGAGATGCCGGCGGCGTTGGCTGCGGCGATCCCGTAGGTGCCCCACCAGCCGACGGCGAAGGCTCCGGCCACGATGTTGACGAGGAGTCCGGCGCCCATGGCGAGGGCCGGGAACCAGGTGGGCCGGGCGGTGGAGAAGAAGGGCCGCGAGAGCGCCCCGACGAGGCAGTGGCCGAGCAGGCCGAGTCCGTAGACCCGCATGACGGAGGCGGTGGCCTCGGTGTCGGCGTGGGTGAAAGCCCCGCGTTCGAAGAGGACTTGGATGATCTGGGGGGCGTACCCGATGACGAGCGCGGTGCCCATGAGGACGGCGAGCGAGGCGAGCGCGAGGTCCTGCTCGACCCGCCTGCGTGCCTTCTCCCGCTCCCCGCCGGCCATGGCCTGGGCGACGACGGGGAAGGTGACGGTGCAGATCATGAGGGAGAGCACCATCGGCATCTGCGCGACTTTTTGGGCGTAGTTGAGGTGCGAGATGGCGCCGGGCGGCAGCGAGGCGGCGAGGAACCGCTCGACCAGGACCTGGGACTGCCGGAAGACGGCGAAGAAGATCACCGGGGCGATCACCCCGAAGGCGATCAGGGTCGGCCGGTCCCGGTCGCGCTGGCTGCGCGGGGCGCCCTTGGCGCGGGGCGGCCCGAAGCCCACGTTGCGGATGAAGGCGGGCAGTTGGACCAGGGCCATCAGGACGCCGCCGACGGCGACTCCGGCGGCGGCGGCGCGCACCCCCCACAGGGCGTGCAGGGCGACCATGGTCCCGATGATGCCGACGTTGTACGACACGTAGATGGCGGCGGGCGGCACGAAGGAGCGGTGCGCCCTGAGGGCGGCGCTGAAGTAGCCGGCGATCCCGAAGGACAGCATGGTCAGGGCGGTCATCCGGGTGCATTCGACGGCGAGCCCGGGGTCGGGCAGCCCCGGCGCGAGCACGCCCACGACGAGCGGCGCGGCGATGATGAGCACGGAGGCCACGGCGGCCAGGAGCACCAGCAGCCGGGGCAGCGTGGCGCCCACGAGCAGTCGTACGGGATCCTGCGCGCGGGCCTCCTGGCGGGTGAGCCCGGCCCTGCTGGCGGCCCGGCGGGCCAGGGCGTGGCTGAAGGCGGGCACCATCAGCAGGGCCATGGCGTCCTCGATGAGCAGCGTGGAGGCCATCTCGGGGACGGTCCACGCGATGAGGAAGGCGTCGCTGTCGTGCCCGGCTCCGAAGAGGTGCGCGATGGTCTGGTCGCGGACCAGCCCGAACACCGCCCCGGCGGCGGTCAGTCCGGCGGTCACGGCGGCCGCTTTGGCGAGCGCCCCGCCGCTCCCCGACCGGGCCCCGTCACCCGGGGCCTTCCCGTCGCCGCTCCGGCGCCCGCCGCCGACCGCCCCGCGCCCTGCGTCGGCGCCCGTGCCCCGACCGGTCCCGGTCCGTACGGACCCGGCCGCCGCAGCGGCGACCGGGTCCCGGCCGGTCCCGGTCGCCACGGGCCCGCGCACCGCTCCGTTGGTGAACGGCTCCACGTCCAGCGGCGCGCTCCCGGGGAGCCCGGTCCCGAAAGCGGCCCCGGACCCGATGGCCCCGGACCCCGCGGGCACCAGCCCCGGCGCTGCCGCGCCCCGGTCGAGGCCCGGCCCGGACCGGCCGGTTGCCACCACGCGGCCCGCTCCGGCGTCGCCGGTGGGGACGGGAAGGCCCACGTGTGCGGCTCCGCGCCCGGCGGACAGCGGGCCGCCCGACGCGGCCACCCGGCCCGCGGCCTCGGCCGGGCCCGTGGCCTGCGCACCGGCGGAGCCGGGGGCCACGGGCGGGACGGGCGGGTGCGGCGGACGGCCCGCAGC
>NZ_JBHVYI010000168.1:0-9247 GCF_042880975.1 Streptomyces sp. NPDC058289 | reverse complement strand
CAGGGAAGACCCGGGGGCTCCGCCCCAGACCCCGGTCCTCAAATGCCGGACGGCTGAAAGACCACACCCCGGCGGGGCTGGAAGTTCCAGCCCCGCCGGGGTGGTGGTCGGTGGCCCGGCGGATCGGTGGGGTTACACCGCCGACTCCGGGGTTATGCGGCTTCGGACCGCCGACTGGACGTCTTCTTCCTCTGCCGGGTCGGCTGCCAGGCGGCGTAGGCGGGGGGCCACTCGGGCGTCGGCCGTTTCCGCGTGGCGGGCGGCCACCTCTCGGGTGGTCTCCTCGCAGTCCCAGAGGCACTCGACGGCGAAGCCCGCCGCGAAGGAGGGGTCCGTCGCGGCCAGGGCCCGTGCGGCGCGGCCGCGGAGAGCGGAGGAGGCCGTCTCGCGGTAGACGTGGCGCAGGACGGGGGCCGCACAGGCGATGCGGAGCCGGCCGGCTCCGTCGACCAGGGTGAACAGCGGCGTCGAGTCCGGGCCGGAGCCGCGGACGGTGGAGCGCAGGGCGCCGAGGACCAGAGGGGCGTCCTCGATTCCGCCGCGGGCCGCCAGGAGGGTCGCTGCGGCCGTTCCCAGGGCGTCGGGACGCTGGACCCAGCTCCGGGCCCGCTCGACGGCGGCAGGGCCGCACATGCGCTCGTAGGCGGCTACGGCCGGCTCGTCGCCGGCGGCTTCGATGAGGTCCAGTACGGCCGGGTTCTCCGGCTCGGCAAGGACCAGGTGGTGCAGCGCGGTGGCGCGGGCGGCCTCTCCGGATGACCCGGCGGCGGCAGCCAGGATCGCGGAGCGGTCCTCGGGGGTGGCCACGGCGGCGAGGCAGCGGGCGGCCGGGACGTGCAGGGGGGTGCCCCGGCGCAGTCCGTCGGCGGCCCAGTCGAAGACGGCCTGGACGCCCCAGCCGGGCTGGGGGCCGCGCGGGGTGAGCTGGCGCTGCCAGCGGTCGAAGGAGCCCTGTTGGCGGGCGGCGCGCAACCGCTCGGCGTACGCGTTGGGTTCCGGCGCCTCTTCCCACAGGCACCAGGGCCTGGGCTCGTAGGCGTCGCGGACGGCGGCGGCGAGCCGCGCCTCGCCCTCGGCGGTGGCGGGGAAGCGGGCGAGGACGGGGGCGGCCAGTGAGCGCAGCCCCTCGTCGTCGTCGCGCAGGGCGAGCTCGTCGAGGGCCCAGGCCCAGTTGGCACCCGTGGCGGCGTAACGACGCAGCAGCATGAGCGCGTCGTCGCGGCCGTACGAGGCCAGGTGGCCCAGGACGGACAGGGCGAGGCCCGTGCGGTGGTCGTCCTCGTCGACGAGGTCGTCGACGCTGAAGAGGTGGGCCTCGATCTCGCCCAGGGGGCCGTCGAGATCCAGGTACAGGCGTGCGTAGTACAGGGAGCGGTTCTCGACCTGCCAGTCCTGGCGCGGATCGCCGGCCACGCAGTGGTTGAGCGCCGCGAGGGCCTCGGACCTGGGCGCCGCGAGTGCGTGCAGCGTGCCGTCGCCGCGGCCGCGCTGGAGGAGCCCGAGCAGGGTGCCGCTCGGCGCTATGACTGGTTCGAACATGGGAATGGCCTCAAATCAAGCTGGGGACGCAACCGGGAATCGGAATTCACAGGGCCGCGTAACAGCATGCGAGGACGTCCGCCGTCAGGTTCCGCTCGATGTAGACCATTGCCTTCTCACTCTCGTCGGTGCTTCGCGGCCAGGGCGGCGGTCCCCCGGCAGGAGTGGGGGTCGGACACCCGTTGTGTCCTGCCCGCTCCTGCCCGTCCGTCCTGTCCGCGAATCGAATCCGACGCCATGATGACCCAGGCGGTTTGTGCGCCGCGACCACATTTAAGGCCGCCGTGACCAACCCGTGAGGTCTGGACCAGCCCAGAACCGGCCAGGGAGCGGCCAAAACCGGACTACTTGGCTCCGAAAAGCTCCAGCAGGTCGGCCTTGGCGAACATGCGGGCCGTGTCCACAGCGGAGGGCGTTCCGGCGTTCGGGTCGGCGCCGCCGGCGAGCAGCGCGCGGATGACGGCCTCCTCGCCCTTGAAGACCGCCCCGGCGAGCGGGGTCTGGCCGCGGTCGTTCGCGCGGTCGGCCTCGGCTCCGCGGGCCAGCAGGGCCGTGACGGCTTCGGCGTGTCCGTGGTAGGCGGCGAGCATGACGAGGGTGTCGCCGCGGTCGTTGGTGAGGTTCGCCGGGACGCCCGCGTCTACGTACGCGGCGAGGGTCTCGGTCTCGCCCCGACGGGCGAGGTCGAAGATCTTGGTGGCCAGCTCGACGACGTCCTCGTCGGGAACGCCCGGAGAGTCCTGGGAGGCCTGGGAGTCCTGGGAGCCGTTCTCGACGTGCTCACTCATCGGTCGTACCGCCTTTCACGGGCAGGGCTGCGCACGGCACTGCGTCCGTACGGGTGAAGCGTCAGAGTAGCGCCCGGACCTGCACATGAGAGGCGCGGGCCGAGGCAATGATCACCTTGCGGCTCGCGTGCCCCCGACCCGCCAGGCGCGCCAGCCGGGATGGGCCGGTCAAGTGAAAGATTGCTGGATTCACCCGTATGCACCTTTTATCGCATTGATACTTCCTGTGAGCCTGGAAGAACTGATGGTGACTGTCCCCACCCACCAGGAGAACTGACTCATGGTCCTGTCCATCTCAGGTGTCGTCCTGCTCGGCATCATCTGCTTCCTGTTCTTCAAGAAGGACGGCATGAAGCTGACGCACGCGTTCGTGTGCGCGCTCTTCGGCTTCTTCCTCGCCGGCTCCGCCATCGCCCCCAGCATCACGGCGAGCACGGCGAGCCTCGCGAGCCTTCTCGGCGGGATCAAGCTCTAGCGCCCGGCCCCGGCACCCCACCCGAAGCATCCACAACTCCAGGAGACGCCCGTGGCCCGGCGCCCACTTCCCCGCATCCTCAGCAGCGGCACCGTGTCGCTGACCCGGGGCCGCGACTTCGCTCGCACGGCCGCCGACAGCGCCACGGACGTCCTCCATCCGCTCCTCACCATCGGACGCGGCCTGCGCGTCCTGGCCTCGGCCGGACGTCGCAAATGGTGCGACACCCCCAAGGACAAGCGTGGTCCCGCGCTGTTCCTGGGTGCCGCTTGCGTCCTCGTGGTCGCGCTCGTCCCCTACGGCCCGCTCACCGCCCTGATCACCCTCATGGCGGCGGCGGCCTGGCAGGGACGCGACCGCACCCCGGTGAAGACCGGGCCCAGCGATGCCGAGACCGAACGGCTCGGCTCCCTCTACGAAGCCCTCGTGCCGTACTTCTCCATCCCGGAGGACCCGAGCCCCCTCTTCGCCCACGGCGGGGAGTGGGACAAGGCCTTCAGCGGCTACGAGTTCGACGAGGCGGGCCGCGTCACCCGGCTCCACATCCGCTACCCGGCCTACTTCACCGATGGCGAGGCCGCGTCACGGGCCCGGATCGAGGCACTGCTGCACGCCAAGTCCGGGCGCGGACGGGAGTATCTCTTCGACTGGGACGAGGAGGGCAACCAGCTCGACCTGAGCGTGCTGGCGGCGCTGCCGACAGGTATCGCCGCCCAGCCTTTCGTCACCTCCCCGGGTGAGACCGTGCTCGGCTTCACCGACCCCGGCAGCGTGCAGCGCACCCTGCCCGTCCTGGACGGCGACGAGCCCCGGGACATGCCGCCGGTCATCTGGCGCACCGGCTCCCGTTCCGCCGAACCCCATCTGCTGGCCGTGGGCCAGCCCGGCAGCGGTACGTCCACGCTGCTGCGCTCCATCGCGCTGCAGGCCCTGCGGCACGGGGGCCAGGTACTGATCGTGGAGGGCGGCGGCAGCGGCGAGTACTCCTGCCTCTCCGGCCGCGCCGGCGTCCTCGCCGTGGAGTGCGGGCCGACCGGGGCGCTGGCCACCCTGGAATGGGCCGCCCGGGAGACCGAGCGGCGCCTGATCGCCACCCACCGGGCCCGCGAAGCCGGCCGGCCCGCCCCCGAGGACACCCGGCGTCCGCTCTGGATCCTGCTCGACCGGCCGAGCGTGCTGGCCCACCTGGCCACCGCCGAGGGTGCCCCCGACCCGATCGCGCAGCTCCAGGTGCCGCTGCGGCACGGGCGCGCCGCGCACGTCACCGTGGTGGTGGCCGAGCAGTTCGACCACCTGGAGCTGCTGAACGACTCCGTCTGGCAGCACACGAGGGCCCGGGCGGTGCTCGGAGCCGCCACGATCCAGCAGATCTCCGACGTACTGGGGCTGCCCCCGCACACCACGCCGACGGCCGTACTGCCGCCGGGGCGGGGATACGCCCGGCTCGGCGCCGGTCCCGTGCACCGGCTCCAGGTGCCGGCCACCCCGGACCCGTACGACGACGCCACCCACCCGGGACACCGGCAGGCCGTACTGGACCTGCTGCCCGAGCGGCAGGCGCCGCCCAAGCCCGTCCCGGACCACGTCACCCTGGGCAAACCGCTGCACATCGTCCAGGCACCCGCCCAGGCCCAGGGCCCGGCGATCGACGCCTCGGAGATCCCCGAGGTCCCGGCGGACGCCCCGTAGGACGCGTCGGGTCCGGTGCTCCGACCAGCCCGGCC
The DNA here is from genome assembly GCF_042880975.1 of Streptomyces sp. NPDC058289. Classification (NCBI taxonomy): domain Bacteria; kingdom Bacillati; phylum Actinomycetota; class Actinomycetes; order Kitasatosporales; family Streptomycetaceae; genus Streptomyces; species Streptomyces sp. NPDC058289. The sequence goes on along the minus strand of NZ_JBHVYI010000168.1, from coordinate 4,721 downwards.
CTACGCGACGAAGGTGCGCGGCGGCTCCGCCCCGCCGCCGCCCGCTCCGGTGGCGACCAGCCGGGCCGCGGCGGCCAGTCGGGCGGCCGCTTCCTCGGCCACCGGGCCGCCGACGGTGAACGGGAGCCTGACGTACCCCTCGAAGGCCCCGTCAACACCGAACCGGGGCCCCGAGGGAACCCGTACGCCCACCCGCTCCCCCACCTCGGCCAGCCGGGAGCCGGAGAGCCCTCCCGCGCGGGCCCACAGGGTCAGGCCGCCGAGCGGGACCCGGAACTCCCAGTCGGGCAGCTCCCGGCGGACCGCCGCCACCAGCGCGTCCCGGTTCTCACGGGCCTGGTCGCGGCGGATCTCCACGGCCTGCTCCCAGCCTCCGGTGCGCATCAGCCAGTCCACCGCGAGCTGTTCCAGCACGGGCGTGCCCAGGTCGGCGTAGGCGCGTGCGGCCACGAGGCTGCGGATGACGTCGGGGGCCGCGCGGACCCACCCGATGCGCATGCCGGCCCAGAAGGCCTTGCTGGCGGAGCCGACGGTGATGACGGTGGAGCCGCCCGGGTCGAAGGAGCAGACGGGGCGGGGCATCTCCAGCGCCGGGTCGAGCTGGAGCTCGACCATGGTCTCGTCGGCGACGAGGACGGTGCCGGCCGAGCGGGCCGCGTCCACCAGCGCGCGGCGCTGCTCGTCGGAGGCCAGGGCCCCGGTCGGATTGTGGAAGTCGGCGACCACGTAGGCGAGGCGGGGGGCGGAGTCGCGGAGCACCTGGCGCCAGACGTCCATGTCCCAGCCGGTCAGCCCCTCCCCCATGGCGACGGGCACGAGGCGGACGCCGGCGGCGCGCATGAGCTGGAGGATGTTGGCGTAGGACGGGGATTCGACGGCGATCCGCTCTCCGCGCCCCGCGAAGAGGCTGCAGATGGCGTCGATGGCGCCCATCGCGCCCGTGGTGACCATGATCTGCTCGGGCATGGTCGGGATGCCGCGCTCGGTGTAGCGGTCGGCGAGCATGCGGCGCAGCGCGGGCAGCCCGGCCGGGTAGTCCCCGTGGGTGTGGGCGTACGGCGGGAGTTCCTCCAGGGCGCCCTGGACGGCCTTGGTGAGCCAGGGCTCGGGGGCCGGGAGGGCGGCGCAGCCGAGGTCGATCATCGAGCCGAGGGACTCGGGGGGCAGGGGCTCCAGGCCGCGGGCCGGCATGGGGTTGCCGGCGGGCACCGAGGTCCAGCTGCCCGCGCCCCGCCGGGATTCGAGGAACCCCTCGCCGCGCAGGGCCTCGTAGGCGGCGGCGACCGTGGTGCGACTGACGGAGAGGGCCACGGCCAGCTCCCGCTCGGCGGGGAGCCGGGCGGCGACGGGGATGCGGCCTTCGAGGACGAGCAGGCGGATGCCGTCGGCGAGCGTGCGGTACGCGGGCAGCTTGCGCCCGCCGGGCACGGCGGCCCGGCCCTGCTGGGAGGTGATGAGCCGGCCGAGCTGTGCGGCACCGACGGCCGAGGTCCACTGCGCCATGCGTTCGGGTCCACCTTCGTGAAATTGGCCCCTGCCGGCCCCTTGGGGGCGGCATTGGATCGATCCTTGGGGTCCAGAGTGCCACGGAGTGGCCGCAGGCCGGGGCTCAGGGGGCCACTGAGGGAGCGAAGAGGGCCACCGGGGGCCTGGGCGGGGCGGGCGTTCACCGGCCGGACACGGGGGCGCTCCCGGCCCGGCGCGGGCAGGGGGCATACTGCCGCGGTGACGCACGTACGCCTACCCCACCCTTATCTCGACCACCCGGGTCCGATCCCCTTCGCGCACCGCGGCGGGGCCGCGGACGGTCTGGAGAACACCGCCACCGCCTTCCGGCGGGCGGCCGCCGCGGGCTACCGGTACTTCGAGACCGATGTGCACGCCAGCGCCGACGGCAAACTGGTCGCCTTCCACGACGCCACCCTGGACCGGGTCACCGACGGGCAGGGGCGCATCCGCGAGCTGCCGTGGAGCCGGCTCCGCGAGGTCCGGGCCGGCGGCAGCGAGCCCCTCGCGCTCTTCGAGGACCTGCTGGAGGAGTTCCCCGACGCCCGGTGGAACGTGGACATCAAGGACGAGTCCGCCGTGCACCCGCTGGTCGCCCTGATCGCGCGGACCGGGGTCTGGGACCGGGTGTGCGTGGGCTCCTTCTCCGAGCGCCGGGTCGCCCGGGCCCAGAAGATCGCCGGCCCCCGGCTGGCCACCTCGTACGGGGTGGCGGGGGTGGTCGGGCTGCGGCTGCGGTCGTACGCGATCCCCGCCGCGCTGCGCGCGGGTGCGGTGGCGGCGCAGGTGCCGGAGACCCAGGCGGGCATCCGCGTGGTGGACCGCAGGTTCGTGCGGACCGCACACGAGCGGGGGCTCCAGGTGCACGTGTGGACCGTGAACGAACCGGAACGCATGGAGGCTCTCCTGGACCTGGGAGTCGATGGCATCATGACCGACCGGATCGACATCTTGCGCACGGTGCTGGACCGGCGCGGAGCCTGGGCCTGACCGGCCCGTTCGGCTGCGCGCCCGGTGGCGGCGGCCGCAGCGGTACGGGGACCAGCGAGGGGGCACCGATGAGTGCGCAGACGACGGAAGACGCGGAACCGGGGGCCGAGGACGGCAGAGCCGCCGCGGCCGCGCGCAAGCGCGAGCAGCGCGGCTGGTACTTCTACGACTTCGCGGTGTCCGTGTACTCGGCGAGCGTGCTCACCGTGTTCCTCGGGCCGTACCTCACGTCGATCGCCAAGGCCGCGGCGGACGCCGAGGGCTTCGTGCATCCGCTGGGCATCCCCGTGCGGGCCGGTTCCTTCTTCGCCTACACGGTGTCCGCCTCGGTGATCCTGGCCGTGCTGCTCATGCCGCTGGCGGGGGCGGTCGCCGACCGGACCGGCCGCAAGAAGCCGCTGCTGGCCGTGGCCGCGTACACGGGAGCCGCGGCGACGGCCGGCATGTTCTTCCTGGCCGGCGAGCGCTACCTGCTGGGCGGACTGCTCCTGATCGTCGCGAACGCCTCGCTGTCGGTCTCGATGGTGCTGTACAACGCCTATCTGCCGCAGATCTCCACGCCGGACGAGCGGGACACGGTCTCCTCGCGCGGCTGGGCCTTCGGATACACCTCGGGCTCGCTGATGCTCGTGATGAACCTGGCGCTCTACATGGGCCACGACTCCTTCGGTCTCACCGAAGGCATGGCGATCCGCATCTGCCTGGCCTCCGCGGGCCTGTGGTGGGGGGCCTTCGCGCTGATCCCGCTGCGCCGGCTGCGGGACCGCGCCGTGGTCCGGGAGCCGGGCGCGGCCCCGGCCGTCAGCGGCTGGAAGCAGCTCGTCGCCACCCTGAAGGACATGCGGCGCTACCCGCTGACCCTGTCGTTCCTGCTGGCCTACCTGATCTACAACGACGGCGTGCAGACGGTGATCTCCCAGGCCTCGATCTACGGGTCGGAGGAGCTGAAGCTGGAGCAGTCCACCCTCATCGGGGCGATCCTGCTCGTACAGGTCCTCGCGGTGGCCGGTGCGCTGGGGATGGGCCGGCTGGCCCTCCGGTACGGCGCCAAGCGGACGATTCTCGGATCGCTGGCGGCCTGGGGCCTGACGCTGGCCGCCGGATACTTCCTGCCGGCCCGGACTCCGGTGTGGTTCTTCGCACTCGCCGCGATGATCGGACTGGTGCTGGGCGGCAGTCAGGCGCTGTCGCGCTCGCTGTTCTCGCACCTGGTTCCGGCGGGCAAGGAGGCCGAGTACTTCTCGGCGTACGAGATGAGCGACCGGGGGCTGAGCTGGGTGGGGCCGCTGGTTTTCGGGCTCACGTACCAGGTCACGGGCAGCTACCGGGACGCGATCATCTCGTTGGTGGTCTTCTTCGCACTGGGTTTCGTGCTGCTCGCCCGAGTGCCGGTGCGGCGCGCGGTGGAGGCGGCGGGGAATCCTGTACCCGAGCGGATCTGACCGGGGATCCGACGCATCCGACGGATCCGAGGGGTCACAGCCGCGCGAATTCGGAACGAATTTCGACGTTCAAGCTAAGGGCCGGTAGTGTACGCCTTTGGCCTGCCAGGCGGACCGTTACTGCGTGCTTATGAAGTGAAGACGTTGGGTGACATCTGCTGCCAGATGTGACAAAACGGGCACTGGTGGGTACAACAAGGGGCGGTACGACGGGCGACGCATGACCCGGAGCGGGAATCTATACCGCCGACCGGACGTTGACCGGATGACGACGACAGCGACACCTGTCCTGTGGGCGACAAGCCCGGGAGGCACGATTCATGAGTGAGCGAGCTCTCCGCGGTACGCGGCTCGTGGTTACCAGCTACGAGACGGACCGCGGCATCGATCTGGCCCCGCGCCAGGCGGTGGAGTACGCATGCCAGAACGGACATCGATTTGAGATGCCGTTCTCGGTTGAGGCAGAAATTCCGCCGGAGTGGGAGTGCAAGGCGTGTGGCGCCATGGCACTCCTGGTTGACGGGGATGGGCCCGAAGAGAAGAAGGGCAAGCCTGCGCGAACGCACTGGGACATGCTCATGGAGCGGCGCACCCGCGAGGAGCTGGAGGAAGTGCTGGCCGAGAGGCTGGCGGTCCTTCGTTCCGGCGCCATGAACATTGCCGTGCATCCGCGCGACAGCCGCAAGTCCGCCTGACAGCCGGACGCCACACAGCGGCAAGCAGCACCCGCAGCACCGTAAGACAGCACGAAGCCGAGGGGCCCCACCACACAGTGTGTGGTCG
>NZ_JBHVYI010000167.1:0-9441 GCF_042880975.1 Streptomyces sp. NPDC058289 | reverse complement strand
TCGGGGCCGGGTCCGGCCCATTCACCCCGCTTTGCCTGCCCCCCTTGTGCCCCCCGCCCCCCGAGCCGGACCGCCGCGGCCCCCCCCCCGGACGGGGCGCGGGCCCGCTTCGGACCGGTGGCGGGTCGCTACCGTCGTACGGTCACCACGGGGGCCCCGGCGGCGACGGTCTGTCCGGTGTGCGGCTCGACCGAGGTGAGGTCGGCGGTGTTGGTGACGGTCATGAGGGTGACCGTCGGGTGCTCCGCCGCGCGAACGGCGTCGAGGTCGACCTCGACGAGGAGGTCGCCGACGGAGACCTGCCGGCCGGACTCGGTGCGGACGTCGAAGCCCTCCCCCTTCATCTGCACCGTGTCGATGCCGATGTGGATGAGCACCTCGACGCCGTCCGCGGTACGGATGCCGAAGGCGTGGCCGGTGGCGGCGACGATGATCAGCTCTCCGTCGACCGGGGCGACGATGCGGCCGTCGGCCGGCTCGATGCCCACGCCTTCGCCGAGCGCGCGGGAGGCGAAGACGGGGTCCCCGACTTCGTCGAGGCCGACGACGCGGCCCGCGACCGGCGCGGCGAGCTCGATGGCCTTTCCGGCGGTGGCGGTGGGAGCACCGGCCCCGGAGGCGGAGGCAGCGGCGGGGGTGGAGGCGGAGGCGGAAGCGCCCGCGGTGGTCGCCGATGCGCCGACGGTGACGAGTTCGCGGTCATCGGCCGGTGCGGCCTCACCGCGGGAAGCGGCCTCGGAGGCGTCGCGCTCGGCGTTGGCCTGGGCGCGGTCCTCGGGGGTGCGGAAGTCGGAGAAGTACACGAGCGCCATCGAGACGAAGAAGGCCGCCGTGATCGCGATGGCGTAGGTGGTCATCGGGGAGAAGACCGGGATGGTCAGCAGGGAGGTGAAGGCGAAGGCCTTGGTGTCCACGCCGCCCATGACGCCCACGATCACGCCGCCCACGAGGCAGCCCACGAGCATGCGCGGGTAGATCCGCTTGAAGCGCAGGTGGATGCCGTACAGCGAGGGCTCCGAGATGCCGCCGAGCAGACCCGCGGCCAGGGCTCCGGTGGCGGTCTGGCGCATCTCCTTCTCGCGGTGGCGGAGGGAGAGCAGCAGCACACCGGCGGTGGCGCCGAAGCAGGCGAAGTTCCAGGCGCCCATGGGGCCCTGGATGAAGTCGTAGCCGAGGGTGTTGATGTTCACGAGCATGAGCGCGTTCAGCGGCCAGTGCAGGCCCAGCGGCACCAGGAACGGGTACAGCAGCGGGATGAGGATCGCGAAGACGATCGGGGCGTTGCCGTTCAGCCAGGACAGTCCCTCACCGAGGCCGTTGCCGGCCCAGACGCCCAGCGGGCCGATGAGGAAGGCGGTGATCGGGATCATGATCAGCATGCTGAAGAACGGTACGAAGACCAGGTGCACGGTCTCCGGGAAGATGCGCTGCAGTCCCTTGTAGACCAGGGCGAGCACGGCGACCATCAGCAGCGGTACGAAGACCTGGCCGCCGTAGTCGTTGAGCTGCATCGGCAGCCCGAAGACGTGCGCCACGCACTCCTGGGTGCCGAGCGTCCCGTTGGTGGTGCAGGTGATGCCGGGGATCCCGGACTTCGGGTTGAGCATGCCCGTGAAGTTCGGGGTCATCACCGCGGCCATCACCGCGGCGCCCACCCAGGGATCGATCTTCAGCTTCTTGGCCGAGTTGTAGGCGACCATGATCGGCAGGAAGTACAGCACCGAGCGCCACATGGCGTCGACGAACACCCAGGTGGCGGACTTGTCCGCGGCGCGGAAGTCGACGACGCCCAGGGCGTCGAGGACGGAGGCGATCGCGATGATCAGCGAGGAGCCCAGCAGGACGCCCATGAGCGGGCGGAACGAGTCGGACAGGTACTCGAAGAAGTTGTCGACCCAGGCGTAGCGGCCGCGGCTCTTGGCCCGCATGGCGGCCTTGACGTCCGCGTCGGACTTCGGTCCGGCCGTGCCGCCTCCTGCCATCGACGGCAGGTTCATGATCTCGGAGTAGACGCGTGCGACGGCTCCGCCGATCACGATCTGGAGGCGGTCACCGGACTGCGGCACGGTGGCCATGACGCCGGTGAGGGCGTCGAGCGCGGCCGTGTCGGCCTTCGCCCCGTCGTGGAGCTGGAAACGCAGCCTCGTCGCGCAGTGCGTGAGGCTCTCGATGTTCTCGGCTCCGCCTACGCCGCGGAGGATCTGCTCCGCCGGCGTGCCGGGTCCGGCTACGGGTGTGTTCATGATGCGTCCTTGCATCCTGGGGCGCTTGCCATCCTGCTTCGGTTCGCGATCTCTCTCGCCCGGATCCGGGCAACAAAAAAGGCCCGGGTCGCGCACACGGCGCTACCCAGGCCTTGCCTCCCCTCGAGCGGTGCACCGCCTTGGCGTCGCGTGGCGACGAAGGTGATGCCCTCGGGGAGTAACAATCCTGCGATCGAGATCGATCAAACAAAATCTTAACACCGGGAATTGCCTGCGGAGGACCGCACAGGCGCGGCGCGGCACACTAGGGCCGGCGGGCCAGCAAGTGGGCGTCGAGGAAGCCGCGTTCGGAGGCCGGGTCGTGGATGAGCCGGGCGGACGGGACCAGGCCGGCCCCGGACAGCAACTCGGCGAACCGGTCCACCGGCCAGCTGTAGGCGGGCGTCACCTTGTGGTCGAAGCGGACCGGCTGCTCCGATCCGTCGGTCGCGAAGAACGAAGCCAGGAGCAGGCCCCCTGGCGCCAGGACGCGCACCTGCTCGGCGAGCAGCGCGGGCAGTTCCCTGGGCGGCGTATGGATCATCGAGTAGTGGGCCAGTACGCCGCCTAGCGCGGCGTCCTCGATGGGCAGGGCCTCCATGCGCGCCTCGTCGAAGCGCAACGCCGGGTGGGCCCGGCGGGCGTGGTCGACCATGGCCGGGGAGAGGTCGAGCCCGAAGGCGTCCAGTCCCAGATCGTGCAGCATGGCCGTCAGGTGCCCGGGGCCGCATCCCACGTCGGCCGCTCGCGGGTTCCCCGTCCCGCGCACCAGCTCTGCGAAGGTGTTGATCATGGCTCGCGCGAAGGGCTGCGTCTCCAGCCGATCGGCGAACAGCGACGCGTACAGCTCGACGACCCCGTCGTAGGCCGTCCTGGTCTCGGTCTGATGATCCACCATGGGCAGGAAGTTAACACCCTCGCAGGCGACCCGAGCCCGCCCCCCACGGACTCGGGAAAGCGCGCCCTCAGGCATTCAGGGACGAGGCCCGGTGTTCGGTCGGGGTGATTCCGTAGGCCTCACGGAACGCCCGGCTGAAGGCGGTGGCGCTGGAGAATCCCCAGCGCGCCGCGATGGCTTGGACGGGCTGGCCGCCCGGTTCCCCGCGCGCGAGGTCGGCGTGGGCGCGCTCCAGCCGCTTCTCGCGGATGCGTGCCGCGACGCTCAGGTCCTGGTCGGCGAAGAGGGCGTGCAGCGCCCTTAGGGACAGGTTGTGCCGATCGGCGATCAGCTGGGGAGTCAGGCCCGGGTCGCCGAGGTTGTTCTCGATGAAGCGGTGGATCCGCTGCAGGGTCTCCTGCGCGCGCACCTCGGCAGGTGCCTCGCCCAGGTCGCCGAGCTGCTGCGCGAGACAAGCGGTGGCCAGGTCGAGGGCTATGGCCCCCATCCCGCGCAGCTCCTCGGGGCGACAGCGCGGGCCGTGCGCGAGCAGGGTCTTCAGGAAGTCGGCGAGGACGGCCCCCGACCCCCTGTCCGCGGCCAGGTTCTGTGCGAGGAGGCGGTCCACGCGGTTCGGGCGCAGTGCCAGGGCCGGGCGGGGAATCTGCAGCACGATCGCCCCGCCCTGCCCGCCGGCACTGGCCCCTTGGCTCGGCCGTGAGGTGTCCGTGAGCACGAGGCCCCCCGCGACCACCGACTCGCTGCCCCGCTGGGAGATCCTGAAAGCACCTTGGGTGACGAGCGCCAACTGCACGTGCTCGGGGTCACCGCGCCGGACATGGGCCAAAGTACGACGCGAGAGCACCGGCGAACACGTCAAGGCGGACAGCCGCACCACGCCGAGATCCAAGTCCGTGATCTTCGCCCGGAAGTCGGCGGTGTGCCGGGTGCTGAGCATGACGGGCATCACGTCGCTGGACACCGTCTCGCAAAACCAATCGAACCTGTCCTCGCGCGCCACGACTGTCTCCGACGCCACCGGCAAGCCCATGCGATCCCCCACACCCTTTGACCTGGCAGTGAACCAGTTCCCTACCGGTTGACCCACAGCCGTGCTTCCCCCCGTCACGTGATCAAGTATCGGCCACGTGATTCCGGCGAACGTGACACCGGACCCCCTTCCCGCCCGGTTGCCTCACCAGGTATCTTGCATCGCATGGAACCAGGTGATTCGACCAAGCAGGCCCGGGCAGCCGCCCAGCTGCGCAAGGGGGTCCTGGAGTACTGCGTACTCGCCCTGATGCGGGACCGCCCCCGGTACGGCGTGGAGCTCCTGCACGCCCTGGAGGACTCCGGCACCCTGGCCACCAGCCAGGGCACGGTCTACCCGCTGCTCTCCCGACTGCGCCGCGACGACCTGGTCACCACCACCTGGCAGGAGTCCGCCTCCGGACCACCCCGTCGCTACTACGCGCTCACCGACAGCGGCCGCGCCGCACTCGACGAGTTCACCCGCGTCTGGCCCGGCTTCCGCAACGCCGTCGACGACTTCCTCGCCACCCCGCACCACTCCACCGGAGACCCCGCATGAAGACCTCGGCCGACCCCGTACGCGACTACCTCTCCGCCGTCGAGCGCGAGGCCTCCGCACTGCCCGCCGACCGTCGCCGGGAGCTCCTCGCCGACCTCGCCGAACACATCGAGGTGACGCGCGCCGAACGTCCCCACGTCACGATCGGCGTGGTCCTGGCGGAGCTGGGGGACCCCCGTACGATCGCGGCGACGGCACTGGCAGAGGCGGGCGACGGGGTGGCCGTCGGGGCCCCGGCCCACAGCGGGGCCCACGCACCCGTCCGGCGCGGCAAGGTGCACCCGCTGGTCCCGCTCCTGATGCTCACCCTCCCCTTCCTCCTCGCCGCGGTCTTCCCCCACGTCCCCGCCGCCGGGTTCTGCAGCACCTTGTTCCGCGTCATCGGCGCGGTGCTCCTCTGCACTTCGGTGCACTGGAGCACGGTCCGGAAGACGACCGGCGTGCTGCTCACCGCGGTGCTGCCGACCCTCGCCATCAGCGTCTGGACGTGGTCCAGCGCCGCCCCCGCGGGCGACACCCCGGCCACCCTGGCCAACCTGGCGACGCTCGCCCTGCTGGCCGGCACGGCTGCATGGCTCTGGCGGGGCCGCCGCGCCTGAGACATGTCGCCCGGGTGAGACGGCCCACGACCGGACCCGGTCAGGTCAGGGACTGGGCGGCGTAGAGGGCGCCTACGGCGGTGGCCAGGGTGCCCAGGAGGAGCCGGAGGGCCTTCTCGGGGAGGTGCGGCTGGAGGCGGGCACCGAGGTAGCCACCGATGAGACCGCCGGCTCCGCAGGCCATGCCGAGGAACCAGTCCGGCGCGATGCTGCCGGAGCCGGAGAGCGCCAGCACGCTGTAGGTGGCGGCGCCGACCACGGAGGTGGCAAAGGTCGAGGCGAGGGCCGCCGGGGCGACTTGGGCGACCGGCGTGCCGCGGCCGACCAGGATGGGGCCCAGGAGGGAGCCGCCGCCGATGCCGTAGATCCCGCCGACCACGCCGACGGCCAGGGCCAGGCCGGTCACCGCCCGCGGCGACAGCGCCTCACGGGCCCGGCCGGACCACCGGGACGGCAGGAGCGTGCGGGCGATCAGCCACAGTCCGAGCGGGAGCAGGAACCCGGCCACCAGAACCTTGAAGACGGCCGGGCCCGGGATCGCGAACACCCGGATGACGGCTCCGAGGACCACGCCGGGCAGGGTTCCGAGAACCAGTCGGCGCACCAACGGCCCGTGCAGGGTGCCGGTGCGGTGGTGGCGCAGGAGCGCGCCGGGGCCGGCGACGACGTTGTAGAGCAGGTTGGTCGGTGTGACCGCCGGACTCGGGACCGCGAACACGCTCAGCTGTACGGGCAGGAGGAACACCGCGCCGGAAACCCCGACCGGTGCGGTGATCACCGCGATCAGCAGGCCGGTGGCCAGGCCGGCCAGGCCCGTCCCCCATTCCAAGGGAGCTCAGCCGCGTTCGATGTGCACGCTGGTCGACTTCACCCGGGCGGTGACCGTCACGCCCGGCTCCAGGCCGAGGTCCTCGACGGCCTCCCGCGTCAGCAGCGACACCACCCGGTGCGGGCCCGCCTGGACCTCCACCTGCGCCGAGACGTCGCCCAGTTTGATGGCCGTCACGATCCCCGGGAACGCGTTGCGCGCCGAGGTGGAGGGGGTGTCCCCGTCATCTGCGCCCTCCTGGGCGACCTCCACGCAGAACGCGGCGAGGGCGGGCCCCTCCACGATGCGCCGACTGCCCTGCCGGTGGGTCGGGAAGCGGCCCGCGTCGGCCCACCGCCGCACCGTGTCGACGCTCACGCCCAGCAGCTCGGCGGCCTGCCCCATCGTGTACGACTCCATGAGCACCACCCTACGGGCTGAAGATCGCGGGCCCGTCGAGCACCCTCGGCCCCGCGCGGTGGCGGGCTCGATCGACCGGATGCGATGTGCCCATGCCAGGGCAAAACGATCATCGGTTTGCCCTCCTCGTGCAAGTGGGTAGATCATGCCTCGTGATCGGCAGTCGTGTGTCCGAAGTACCGCTTCACCAAGCGTCGGAGGACCAGGGCAAGCACCCCACACCCAAGGGTCCTCAGCAGCGAGGACCCTCGTCCCCGACAGGGAGCATCAGATGGCCACCGGAACTGTGAAGTGGTTCAACTCGGAAAAGGGCTTCGGCTTCATCGAGCAGGACGGCGGCGGCCCCGACGTCTTCGCCCACTACTCCAACATCAACGCCCAGGGCTTCCGTGAGCTCCAGGAGGGCCAGAAGGTCGAGTTCCAGGTCACCCAGGGCCAGAAGGGCCCGCAGGCCGAGGACATTCGCCCCGTCTGAGCCGTAGCAGTCTGACGCCCCGCACCGTATCGGTGCGGGGCGTCGCTGCGTCCGCCGCCGGTGGTCCCGCCCACCTCGCCGTCGGACCGGGTCGGGCCCCGCCGTACTCTGTCCGGGTGATCCTGCACAGCCTTCACGACCGATCAGACCTGGCCGCCCGCTTCGAACGGGATCCCGCCATGAACCTGATGGAGCTCGGCGACCTCGACGACCTGCCGTGGCCCCACACCAGCTGGTACACCCTTTCCCAGGACGGGCCGGTGGCACTGCTCTACGCGGTCGGCGACGTACCGACGCTGCTGGGCTTCACCCGCCCCGGGCAAGCGGCCGCCCTGGAGGGGCTCGCCGAGGCGCTGCTCCCCGTACTGCCCCGGCGCTTTCTCGGGCATCTGACCGGGAACGCCGCGAAGGTTCTGGAATCCGGGTACGTCGCTCAGTCGCACTCCACCCTGCTCCGCATGGCGCTGACCGAGCCCGACATGGCCGACCGGTATCCCGCCGGCCCCTGGGAGCCCGCCCCGCTGAGCCGGGATGACCTCCCGGAACTCCTCGAACTCTTCGAACAGGCGTACCCGGGCAACTGGTTCGACGACCGCATGCTCGACACCGGCCAGTATCTCGGCGCCCGGCAGGCCGGACAGCTGGTCGCCGTGGCGGGCGTGCACGTGCACTCGGCCGGCTACCGGGTCGCCGCGATCGGGAACGTCACCACGCATCCGCGGGTACGCGGACAGGGCGCCGGCGGCGCCTGCGTCGCCGCGCTGTGCCGCCGGCTGGGAGAGACGGTGGACCACATCGGGCTGAACGTCCGTGCGGACAACGCCACCGCCGTCCGCCTCTACCGCCGGCTCGGCTTCAGCGAGGTAACGGAGTTCACCGAAGCGCTCTTCACGGCTCGTCCGTAGGGAACGGCGGGCCGGCCCGCCCCGGGCCCTGTGAGGGGCCGGGGCCGGCCGAGTGCTGTGCCGACGTGCTGCCGGGTGGACGCGCGCTACGGTGCCGGGCTTGCCGCGCGGGATGCCAGCAGTTCCTCCAGTCCCTCGGAGTAGTCGATCGAGCAGGACGGGACCTTGGAGGTCTCGATCACGCCGAAGCTGGACCCCCGCTGACCGAGCGGGTAGTAGTCCGACCACCCGAACGTGAGCGTGTAGCCCGGCGGGACCGTCTTCGCGTTGACCTTCAGGTCGAAGTCGTCACCGCTGTTCTGCATGATCTCGGCCTCGGGATCGGCCTGGGGACCCCGGTACCCGCCTCCCATGTCGGAGCACTGGGACCGTGGCCGCTGCGGGACCACGACGACTGCTACTCCCAGCGCCTTCAGCCGCTCCGCGAGGGCGGGGACCTGGTGGTTCTCGGGCAGCTTGAACCGGAGCGAGCCGTCGGCGTCCCGCTTGATCTCGGGCTCGTCCGTGATCGAAGGGCTCGGCGAGGCGGTGGGACCGTGGGCGGGCCGGGAGCCGTTGTGGGTATTGCCGGGCAGGGCCATCACGGCGACGACCGCTGCCGTCGCGGCGCCCACCGCGAACGGGATGCCGTACCGCCGGGCGACGGATGGAGCGGGGGGCGCCGGCGGCACGTCCGGGAGACGTGCCATGAGCGCCGCCTTGAGGCGCTCCTCGAAACCACTGGGCCTATCGCTCATCGGGAAACCTCCAACTGGCCTTCGGTGACAGAGCCCTGGACGGCGCCCAGAGCGCGCCGGGCACGGTGCAGGCGGACGCGGATCGTCGCCCGGGTGACGCCGAGGACCTGCGCGGCCTCGGCCGGGGTGAGTTCGTCGACCACCACGAGATCGAGGGCCGCGCGCAGCGGCTCGGGCAGGACGGCGTGGCGCTCGGCCAGTTGTCTGAAGGCCCGCTGGGAGTCGATGCGTTCCTCCAGCGCGGCGAGGTCCTCGCCGTCGAGGAGGCCTCGGCCGCTGAGCCGCGCCGCTGCTCCGCCGTCGCGGGCCGGCCCGCGGGCGCCCGACGGGATGGTGCGGGCTATCGCGAACAGCCAGGCGATCGGAGCCCGCCTGCCGGGCCGGTATCCGGCGGCCGCTCCCATGGCGGCGAGGAAGATGTCGGCGGTCAGGTCCGCCGCCAGGTGCGGGTCGGCGACCCGGCGCGTGACGAATCCGAGGACGGCGTCGATGTGTTCCTCGTAGAACGCACCGAATCCCTCAGGTGTGGTGAGACCCGGCGGTCCGGTCTCGTGTCGTGGGCTGAGCACCCGGTTCCTCCCTTGCACGGGGATCCCGGATGGCTCCCTCATCCAGTACTTGGCCGAAGGCGCCCGAAGCGTTTCATCGGGAGGGAACGAGCCTGCCGGGAGTACCGGGACACGCAGACGGTCCACGGACCGTGCACCTCGACTACGAGTCCGAGCACCCCGCCGAGGCCGCGGCCGGTGTCCCACGCCTCCAGCAACTCCTTGATGCTGGCGAGGG
>NZ_JBHVYI010000166.1:0-9465 GCF_042880975.1 Streptomyces sp. NPDC058289 | reverse complement strand
CCCGTACGGTCCGTACGGGCACCCGTGCCCCGGTTGTGGCCTCTCTCGGCTCTCGTGGCTCTTCCGGCGCTCCCGGCCCGGTGGTTACACCTGCGGGCGCAGGCGCGCCTGGTCGACCGGGCTGCGGCCGTCCTGGGTGCCCTTGAGGAGGGCGCTGCCCTCGCGCCAGTCCTTCCAGTCCATGTTCCAGTCGCCGTAGCCGTTGCCGAAGGTGTCCATGTCGTCGCCGATGCTGTTGATGACGCGGACGATGTCGCCTTCGCTGATGTTCTCGTAGAACCAGGCGGCGTTGCCCGTGCTCATGCCGGTGCAGCCGTGGCTGACGTTCTCGTAGCCCTGGGAGCCTACGGACCACGGCGCGGCGTGGACGTATTCACCGCTCCAGGTGACGCGGGTCGCGTAGTAGACGGGCAGGTTGTAGTACTCGCTGCCGCCGATGCCCACGGTGTCTCCGCGCATCTGGACGTAGTACTGCTTGCCGAGGACCACCTTGACGCCGTTGCGGGTGGAGAAGCCCGGCTTTCCGGTGGTCACCGGGATGGAATTGATCACTTCTCCGTTGCGCTTGAACGTGAGCCAGTGCGAGGAGGCGTCCGTGGTGACCTCGACGCGGTCGCCGATCTCCAGCTTCAACGGCTTGGAGGCGGCGCCGTGCAGGTCGTCGGAGATCTTGATGCCCTCCAGGTTGCTCCGAACGGACACGGTGGTGTTGGCGGGCCAGTACTCCTTGGGCCGGTAGTGGAGCTTCTTGTCGTCGACCCAGTGCCAGGCGCCCACTGCTTCCGCCGGGGCGTCGACGACCAGGCCCCGCTCGATGACGGCGCGGGCGGCCTTGTCCTTCACGGGTTCGTTGAGTTCGGCCGTGAGGGGCTGTCCGACGCCGTACTTGCCCTCGTCCGGGCCGAATTCGACCTTGAGGACCTTCTGGGCCGGGGTGGTGTCGAAGGTGAGCGTGCGCTGCCCGGGAGCGCCCCGCTCGTCCTCGGTGCTCACGAGGACGGTGTAGCGGACGCCGGCGGCCATCGGGACGGTGCTGTGCCAGCGGTCGCCGGAGGCGGACAACTCGCCCGCCAGGCGGCGTCCGTGGGTGTCCACGGCGCTCACGTCGGTGATCCGGCCGTCGCCGCTCTTGGCGGTGACTTCCAGGGGCCGGTCCGGGTCGACCGGGCGACTGCCGGTGGACTGGTTGAGGGCGACTTGGTCGCCCGCGTCGTAGGGGCGGGCGGACAGCGGGTTGTCGTCGCCCGACCCGCATGCGGTGGCGCCGGCCCCGAGGGACGCGACCAGCAGGGAGCAGCCGATAACGGTCCAAAGACGCGGTGACTGGTTCATGGAGCCAACGCTATGAAGATATGACAATTACGGCGCGCGGGGTGACTGCAAACGAGGGGCCCGGACTCCTCCATTGGAGGTGTCCGGGCCCCTGGTCTCACGCTGTGGCCGCCACCGTGGGTGGCAGCGCGGGTGCGGCTACTGGTTCTGGTTCTCACCGCGGTAGTACTCGTACACCCAGCCCCACAGACCGATCAGGATCAGCGGCGCCGAGAAGTACATCAGCCACCAGCCGAAGATGACGCCCATGAAGGCGAAGGCGCCACCGATGGCCAGCGAGAGCGGCTGCCAGCTGTGCGGGGAGAAGAACCCCAGCTCGCCCGCCTCGTCGGCGACGTCGGCCTCCAGGTTGTCCTGGGCCATCTGGTCGACGCGCGCGGCCGTGAAGGCCAGGTAGTAGCCGATCATGGCGCTCAGGCCGAAGGCCAGTGCGAGCGCGGTGGTGCCGACCGGCTCCTTCGACCACACGCCGTACACGACGGTCATGATCAGGATGAAGGCGGCGAGCCACAGGAACATCCTGCCCTGGATCTTCACTTGCCGGCCTCCTTGCCACCAGCGACGGCCTTGGCGGCCACGGAGTGGTCCTCAAGGTGGTCGAGGGCCGCGATCTCGGGGTGGTGCAGATCGAATGCCGGGGATTCGGACCGGATCCTCGGCAGGGTGAGGAAGTTGTGCCGCGGCGGCGGGCAAGACGTCGCCCATTCGAGCGAACGGCCGTAGCCCCACGGGTCGTCGACGTCGACCTTCTTGCCGTACTTCGCCGTCTTCCAGACGTTGTACATGAAGGGCAGCATCGACAGGCCCAGCAGGAACGAGCTGATCGTCGAGATCGTGTTCAGCAGCGTGAAGCCGTCCGCCGCGAGGTAGTCCGCGTAACGACGCGGCATGCCCTCGGCGCCCAGCCAGTGCTGCACCAGGAAGGTGCCGTGGAAGCCGATGAACAGCGTCCAGAAGGTGATCTTGCCGAGGCGCTCGTCCAGCATCTTGCCCGTGAACTTCGGCCACCAGAAGTGGAAGCCCGCGAACATCGCGAAGACCACGGTGCCGAAGACGACGTAGTGGAAGTGCGCGACGACGAAGTACGAGTCGGAGACGTGGAAGTCCATCGGGGGCGAGGCCAGGATGACGCCGGTCAGGCCACCGAAGGTGAAGGTGACCAGGAAGCCGATCGTCCAGAGCATCGGGGTCTCGAAGGACAGCGAGCCCTTCCACATGGTGCCGATCCAGTTGAAGAACTTCACACCGGTCGGAACCGCGATGAGGAACGTCATGAAGGAGAAGAACGGCAGCAGCACACCGCCGGTGACGTACATGTGGTGGGCCCACACGGTCACCGAAAGGCCGGCGATCGAGATCGTCGCGGCGATCAGGCCGATGTAACCGAACATCGGCTTGCGCGAGAAGACCGGAATGATCTCGGAAACGATTCCGAAGAACGGCAGCGCGATGATGTACACCTCTGGGTGTCCGAAGAACCAGAAGAGGTGTTGCCATAGCAGGGCGCCGCCGTTCGCGGCGTCGAAGACGTGCGAACCGAACTTGCGGTCGGCCTCCAGCGCGAAGAGCGCGGCGGCCAGCACCGGGAAGGCGAGCAGGACCAGAACACCGGTCAGCAGCACGTTCCAGGTGAAGATCGGCATGCGGAACATCGTCATGCCGGGGGCGCGCATGCAGATGATCGTGGTGATGAAGTTGACCGAACCGAGGATCGTGCCGAAGCCCGAGAAGGCCAGACCCATGATCCACATGTCGGCGCCGATGCCCGGCGAACGGACCGCGTCCGACAGCGGGGAGTAGGCGAACCAACCGAAGTCGGCGGCACCCGAGGGGGTGACGAAGCCGGCCACCGCGATGGTCGAACCGAAGAGGTACAGCCAGTACGCGAACATGTTCAGCCGCGGGAACGCCACGTCGGGCGCGCCGATCTGCAGCGGCATGATCCAGTTCGCGAAGCCCGCGAACAGCGGGGTGGCGAACATCAGCAGCATGATCGTGCCATGCATGGTGAACGCCTGGTTGAACTGCTCGTTCGACATGATCTGCGTACCCGGACGGGCCAGCTCGGCGCGCATGAAGAGCGCGAGGAGGCCGCCGATGAGGAAGAACACGAACGACGTGAGCAGGTACATCGTGCCGATGGTCTTGTGGTCGGTGGTGGTCAACCACTTCACGACGACATTGCCCGGCTGCTTGCTCCGTACCGGCAACTCGTTCTCGTACGAGTCGGCCTCGGCACCCTGAGGCTGGTTGAGGATGCTCACAGTTTGTTCACCTCAGCATTGCGGGCCGGGTCGGTCTGCTGGATGCCGGCCGGGAGGAAGCCGGTCTGACCCTTCTCCGCGAGCTCCTTCAGGTGCGCCTTGTACGCCTCCGGGGAGACGACCTTGACGTTGAAGAGCATTCGGGAGTGGTCGACACCGCAGAGCTCGGCGCACTTGCCCATGAAGACGCCCTCTTCGGTCGGGGTGACCTCGAAGACGTTGGTGTGCCCCGGAATGACGTCCTGCTTGAACAGGAAGGGGACCACCCAGAAGGAGTGGATGACGTCGTTCGACGACAGGATGAAGCGGACCTTCTCACCCTTCGGCAGCCAGAGCGTCGGGCCCGGGTTGCCGGTCTCCGCGTTCCGGTCGCTCGGGACGCCCTTGGTGTAGACGCCTTCGGCGCCCGCCGGGAAGTCCTTGGTGTAGCGGTCCGGGATCGTGGCGAGTTCCTTGGGAACCTCGCCCGCCTTCGGAGTCGCCGCATCGCCGTCGACGTTCTCGACGTAGTTGAAGCCCCAGCTCCACTGGTAGCCGATCACGTTGATCGTGTGCGCCGGCTTGGCGGAGAGGGAGAGCAGCTTCGACTCGTCACGCGCGGTGAAGTAGAAGAGCACCGAGACGATGATGAGCGGGACCACGGTGTACAGCGCCTCGATGGGCATGTTGTACCGGGTCTGCGGGGGAACCTCGACCTTGGTCCGGCTGCGCCGGTGGAAGATGACGCTCCACATGATCAGGCCCCACACGAGGATGCCGGTGATCAGAGCGGCCGCCCAGGACCCCTGCCACAGGGAGAGGATGCGAGGCGCCTCTTCAGTGACCGGGGTGGGCAATCCGAGGCGGGGGAAGTCTTTCCATGTATACGAGCAACCAGTGGCGGTCGCCAGGACCACGCCCGCAGTCAGCGCCTGCAGCAGCTTCCGCCGCATCGGGCGCCGCGGCGAGCGGTCGGAGCCGTAGGGACTCACGTAGCGCCTTCCCGAGAGTCTCGGCCCGCGCGGCCGGCCGCGGCCGCATTCGGGTCGGTCGCCGGCCCTGACGCAGGCAGGGGTTTGGATGTTTATGCGGACCAAACCCTACTGGACGCTATTTGGGGTCGCGCGGGGAGGGTGCCCAACGCGCCGTTACTGACCCCGAAGGGATGGATCCGCCGTACGGGGGACGGCCCAACGGGCCCCGAATGGCGGGGTCTGGGCGACATCTGACGCCCCCTGACCTCGGCCGGTCGCGGCGCCGGCGCGGCGGCCGGTTAGCGTGACCGGATGCCGTACTTCGACACCGCGTCCGCCGCCCCGCTGCACCCCGTGGCCCGGCAGGCGCTCCAGGCCTCCCTTGACGAAGGCTGGGCCGACCCGGCCCGGCTGTACCGCGAAGGGCGGCGAGCCCGGCTGCTGCTGGACGCGGCGCGGGAGGCGGCGGCGGAGGCGGTGGGCTGCCGCCCCGACGAGCTCGTGTTCACTCCTTCGGGGACGCACGCGGTTCACTCGGGCATGGCCGGGGTCCTGGCGGGGCGTCGGCGCGTCGGCGGGCACCTGGTCGTATCAGCGGTGGAACACAGTTCCGTACTGCACGCGGCGGAGGTCCACGCGGCGGGCGGCGGGCGGGTGGAGGAGGTCCCGGTGGACCGGTTCGGCCGCGTCTCCGTCTCCTCCTACGGGGAACTCCTGGGGCCCTCCACCGCGCTGGCCTGTCTCCAGTCGGCCAACCACGAGGTGGGCACCGTCCAGCCCGTGGCGGAGGTTGCCGAAGTGTGCGCCGCCGCCGGGGTGCCGTTGCTGGTGGACGCCGCACAGTCGCTGGGCTGGGGGCCCGTCCCCGGGAACTGGTCCGTGCTGTGCGCGAGCGCCCACAAATGGGGCGGCCCGGCCGGGGTCGGCCTGCTGGCGGTCCGCAAGGGAGTGCGCTTCGCCCCCCAAGGCCCCGCCGACGAACGGGAGTCGGGGCGCTCCCCCGGCTTCGTCAACCTCCCCGCGGTCGTCGCCGCGGCGGCCTCCCTGCGGGCCGTGCGCGCCGAGGCGGAGGCGGAGTCGGCCCGGCTGCGGATCCTGGTGGACCGGCTGCGGCGGCGGGTTGCCCGCCTGGTGCCGGACGTGGAGGTGGTGGGCCATCCCGACCTCCGGCTCCCGCACCTGGTCACCTTCTCCTGCCTGTACGTGGACGGGGAGACCCTGCTCCACGGGCTGGACCGGGCCGGCTACTCCGTCTCCTCCGGATCCTCGTGCACCAGCTCGACGCTGACGCCGTCCCATGTCCTGCGGGCCATGGGGGTGCTGTCGGAGGGGAACGTACGGGTGTCCCTGCCGGCCGGCACGACGGCGGCGGAGGTCAACGGCTTCCTGGAGGTCCTGCCGGGGCTGGTGGCGGGGGTGCGCGAGCAACTCGGCGTGGTGGAACCGGTGATGGCCGCCGATCCGGAGGCGCAATCCCTGGAACTGGACACCCTCGGCCTGCGGTGTCCGCAGCCGGTGATCGAACTGGCCCGGGCGATCGGGCGGGTGCCGGTGGGGGGGACGGTGACCGTCCTGTCGGACGACGAGGTGGCGCGGCTGGACATTCCGGCGTGGTGCGCGATGCGGGGGCAGGTGTACGTGGGCGAGGCCCCGCGTGCCCTCGGTACTGCGTACACGGTCCGCCGGGCCGTCTGATCCGGCCTGCGCCGTGGCCGGCCTGCGGACGTGGCGGGTGTGGCCCTGCGGGGCCGTCCCCTACCCGCCCTTCCACCGTTCCCCGGGCTCCGCCCGGACCCGGTCCTCACACGCCGGACGGGCTGGGTTTGCCGCCGCGCGGCACAAACGGGCGAAGGGCGGGCAGGGGACTCCGCCCCGCAGGGCCGAGCCACCCGCACCCGCCCACCGGACCCGCCCACGGGCGGCAGCGGAACCGGGCCCCGCGAGGGGTTACGCCGGGAGGTGGGACTGGACTTCCGCCGCTGCCTCTTCGCCGTAGGCCTTCGTGAAGCGCTCCATGAAGTGGGCGCGGGCCAGGGTGTACTCCTGGGTGCCGAGGGTCTCGATGACGAGCGTGGCCAGCATGCAGCCGACCTGCGCGGCCCGCTCCAGGCCGACGCCCCAGCCCAGGCCCGTCAGGAACCCCGCGCGGAACGCGTCGCCGACGCCCGTCGGGTCGACCTTCGCGGTCTCCTCCGGGCAGCCGACCACGATCGGGTCGTGGCCGACCCGCTCGATGCGGACGCCGTTCGAGCCGAGCGTGGTGACCCGGGTGCCGACCTTCGCCAGGATCTCCGCGTCGGTCCAGCCGGACTTCGCCTCGATGAGGCCCTTCTCGTACTCGTTCGAGAAGAGGTACGTCGCGCCCTCCATCAGGGTGCGGATGTTGTCGCCGTCCATCCGGGCGATCTGCTGCGAGAAGTCCGCCGCGAAGGGGATCTCCCGCGTGCGGCACTCCTCCGTGTGGCGCAGCATCGCCTCGGGGTCGTCCGCACCGATCAGGACGAGGTCCAGGCCCCCGACCCGGTCCGCGACCGCCTTCAGCTCGATCAGGCGGGCCTCGCTCATCGCGCCCGTGTAGAAGGAGCCGATCTGGTTGTGGTCCGAGTCCGTCGTGCAGACGAAGCGCGCGGTGTGCAGGACCTCGGAGATCCGCACGGACTGGGTGTCGACGCCGTTCCGGTCGAGCCAGGCGCGGTACTCGTCGAAGTCGGAGCCGGCGGCTCCGACGAGGATCGGCCGGGCGCCGAGCTGCCCCATGCCGAAGCAGATGTTCGGGCCGACGCCGCCGCGCCGCACGTCGAGGTTGTCGACGAGGAAGGAGAGGGAGACCGTGTGCAGCTGGTCCGCGACCAACTGGTCGGCGAAGCGGCCGGGGAAGGTCATGAGGTGGTCGGTGGCGATGGAGCCGGTGACTGCGATACGCACGGCGTGGACGCTCCTGCGAGGGAAGGCAAGGGGACATTCAAAACTACCCGCTCGGCGGGCCGAGGCCGACCGGCAGAAACTACCCCGTAGTAGCTCTTTCTTCCCTCGCAGTGCCGTGCCTACCGTGCCCCATGACCTACACCGATGGCTTCGGGCACGTCCAGCCCTCCGGGAACGCGGCGGGCACCGAGTTCGAACAGCTGCTGGGCGACTGCGCCCGGATGGCCCCGCACTGGCCGGTTCCCGCGGATCCCCGGCCGGATCGGGTGGCTCCCTCGCAGATCATCGGCATCCGCGTCCCGGCGGCCTCGGCTCGTCTCATCGCCTCCACGGCGGTCTACGGCTACTAGGCCGCCCGGGCGGAACCGGATCCGCGTCTGTTCCGTCACACCCGCATCACCCCATGCGGGACGGGCAAAGGAGCGATGCGGTGACCAGCGAACAACCCGATGGACTGGAAGCACCCGAGACACCGGAGGCACCCGGCACCCCCGGTGCGTCCCGTGGCACACGACGGCGGCAGGTCTGGGCCGTCGGTTCGATCGCGGCCGCCGTCCTGCTCACCGGCGGCGGCACCGCCATCTGGGCGTCGACCGCTCACAGTGAGGGGCGTACGGGCGACAGCGCGGCCTCCGCGCCCCGCGCGGAGGCCACTCCGCCCGGGCCCGGCATCGCCCCCGGCGAGCCCGACCCGTCCGGCGGCGGGGTCACGTACACGGCCGACGTCCCCCTCCCGGAGGGCCCGGCCACCGCGCCGGCCTTCGCGGCGGGCGGTGAGGTGACCTCCGCCGAGGTGGCGCGGCTCGCGACGGCGCTGGGGATCTCCGGCGCGCCCCGGCTCGCCGGGGAGACCTGGCAGGCCGGGGAGACCGCGGACGGCTCCGGGCCCCGGCTCACGGTGAACCTCAAGGCTCCCGGGACCTGGAACTTCTCCCGGTTCCAGGTCGGCGGCACCGGGGACGACTGCGTGCGCGGCAAGGACACCTGCGGCCCTGCCACCCTCCCCCAGGACCTGGGTCAGGAGCACGGCGGTACCACCGGGACGCCCGTCTCCGAGGAGGCGGCCAAGGCCGCCGCCGCGCCCGTGCTGGCGGCCGTGGGGCAGGGCGGGGCCGCGCTCGACGCGCGGCTCGCGCAGGGCTCCGTACGCGTGGTGACGGCCGACCCGGTGATCGGCGGCCTGCCCACGCAGGGCTGGTCCACCCGGGTCGGTGTCGGGGCGGACTCCCGGGTGGTGTCGGGCAGCGGCGAGCTGAAGGCTCCGGCGCGGGCCGCGGAGCAGCCGGTGATCGGCGCCGTCGACGCGCTGGCCCGGCTGAACGACAAGGCGCGGGGTTCCGGTGCCACGGACCCCGGCCCGAGCGGCTGCGCCACGAGCGTCCCGCTGACTCCGGACTCCCCGGACGGCGCCACGGACACGCTGCCGTGCAACCCGGACCCCCGGCCGATGAAGCCGACGCGGACCGAGTCGGTGCGGGGTGCCCGGCTCGGGCTGGTGCCGGGCACGGTCGACGGGGCCCGCGGTCTGGTGCCGGGCTGGCTGTTCGAGGTGGCCGGCAAGGGCGGCGGCCCGGGCCACACGGTGGCCCAGTCGGCGGCCCTCACCGAGGAGACTCCCCCGATCGACCTGCCCACCCCGGTCGACCCGCCCGCGAAGGGGCAGACCGTGCCCGGTTTCTCGTACGCCCTGGCCGACCGGACGCTGACCGTGAACTTCTGGGGCGGGGTGTGCAGCACGTACGCCCTGGAGGTCCGGGAGCAGCCGGAGTCGGTGATGGTGAAGATCACGGACACCCCGAACAAGCCGGGTCAGGCCTGCATCATGCTGGCGCAGGAGATGACGGTGACGGGCACGCTCCAGCAGCCGCTGGGCGACCGCAAGGTGATCGACGCGACCACGGGCAAGGCCGTCCCCCGCCAGTAGGCGCCGGGACGCGCGAGAGGGGCCCGCCCGCGGATGTGGCCGTCCGGCCAGCCGCGCCCGGCGACTT
>NZ_JBHVYI010000165.1:0-9499 GCF_042880975.1 Streptomyces sp. NPDC058289 | reverse complement strand
GCCGAGAAGCCGAAGGCGCGCACCAGCCAGGCCGACAAGTGGGCCATGCACTACGCCGCCGCCCAGCAGTTCTACGCCCGCGAGGGCCACCTCACGGTCCCCCGCAAGCACGTCGAAACCATCACCACCGGCGGTAACGGCGACGGCCAGGCGCAGCAGGACGTGCCGCTGAAGCTCGGGATGTGGATTGACAACCAGCGCCGGCGCGGCGCCGCGCTGGCACCCGAGCGCGTCGAGCAGCTGTCCAAGGTCGGAATGCGGTGGGCGTGATGGACGTCTTCGAGAGCATCGCTGGCCTGTTCAAGGTCTTCGCCAAGGACGTGGACCCCGCCGCCTGATCCGTCCCTCTCGGCGACCTCGCGGCTGATCCGTCCCTCTCGGCGACCTCGCGGCCGGACACTGACTGACGGGTCCCACACCATCCCTTCCGGTGCGGGACCCGTCGGCAAACCCCGTACCGCTGGCCGGACAAGGTCGTATCTACACGGGTGGTGGGTCAGGCGAGTGTCTTGTTGACGGCCGTGAAGAGCTGCTCGAAGCGGCTCAGGGTGGTCTCGGAGAGTCCGGGCAGGAAGATGTCCCGCTTCCGCAGCAGGGTGTCCGCGGGTCGGCCGTGCTCGGTGAACGGGGAACCGGTCGCCCGGCCGATGCGGGCGATGATGCGGTCCTTGCCGTTGAGGTCGTTGACCTTGAGCGTGGTGCCGAAGGCGGCGTTGTACAGCTTGAGGTAGTCCCCGGGTGAGAACAGGTCCTCGATGTCGCTGTCCTTGACGCCATCGGTGAAGGTGTCGGTGAGCAGGAGCCGTTTCGGGGCCAGCAGGCCCTTGTTGGTGAGGGCCTTGATCTTGGCGACCCCGGCCGGGGTGCTGTCGATGAGGACGGTGGCCTGGAGGTTGGTGCCGATGAGGGCGACGAAGGCCGGGATGTTCGTGGCGCCGCCGGCGGGCAGGATTCGCCAGCGTTCGTCGAGGTTGGTGCGATCCGAGTCCTTGAGAAGGTCGCTGAGCAGCGTGAGGTAGGTGTAGTCGCTCGTTCCTTCGACCAGGAGGTTGTCGGGGCCCACGAAGAGGCTTTGGGCGATGTCGTAGCCGAGAGCCGCCTGCAACGGGAAGAGCGAGTCGTCCGTGACGGCCAGGACCTCATCGGTAACGACGGCGCCCGTGGCCGGGCCGCGGTCTTCGACGATCCGTACACGGTCGAGGCGGGCGGTTTCGACCATGAACGGTGAGTGGGTCGTGTAGATGACCTGGGCGGCCGGGGCGAGGCGCTCGTTGATGAAGCGCAGGAAGTCGGCTTGAGCGCGGCCGTGGAGGCTCAGTCCGGGTTCGTCGAGCAGGACGACGACGCCATGCGGGTAGTTCTCGAACGCGGTGAACGCGGCAAGGAAGCTGAAGAACCACTGGAAGCCGGTGGAGCGGGCGGAGAAGTTGTTGGTGAACCCGTGCCTGCGGTCCTTGACCCGGATGTCGAGGTGGCTGGCGACAGCCGTCTGGCCGTTGGGGTGGTGGATCGTCTGCTTGTCCAGGTCGATCTCGACGGACAGGTCAGGGTTCTGCTTCCAGTACTCGAATACCTGCTGTGTGAGGTCGTTGCCGACCGCTTCGAGTTCCGCCTTGCGCTCTTCGAAGTCCTCCGCCGACAGGGCCCCCGCCGTCGTGCTGACGAGGGCGAGCAGGGCCCGGGCGGTCTGGATGCCGGAAGCGCCGGGCTCTTCCTCCTGGCCGGTCAGGTCCGTCAGGGCGATCCGGCCGGGGAGGTTCTGGTACTCGCCGAAGTAGAAGAACTTCGGCTCACGCTCGCGCAGGATGCGTGCCGCCAGGTGCCACGCGCTCTCTTTCTCGTCCAGCCGTTGGCGTGCCGCCCTGACGAAGAGGTCGATGTCCGCTGCGGTGTAGCCGCAGTCCTCAACCGCTTCCAGACCGTCAGCCTGCTCCAGAGCGTCGGCAATGCTCCCCGTCCCGAGGGTGCTGCGCAAGGCGGCCGGCGTCTCCTCATAGGTGTAGAGGTTCTCCAGCGCCGCCCCCTCGTCCACCTCAAGGGTGACCCTGTGCTGGCCCTCGTAAGGGATCGAGCGGGAGTAGAAGCGCCCGGAGAGCACGCCGGGTCCGAGCACGTCGGCGACCGCTTTCAAGTCATCGTCGCCCAGCTCGAACGTGCAGGTGATGGGCTTCGCCTTGGTGATATCGCCCGAGCGCGTGTCCGGGACCTTCCGCCACCGCGGGTAGTCCTGTCCCACGGAGAAGGAGTGCTCGGGGTAGACGGGATGGAAGCGGTAGATCGCCGACAGCAGGGCTGTCTTCCCGCTTTCGTTCTTCCCAACCAGAGCCGTGACGTCCGGCGCGATGTCGACCTCGCCGCTGTCAACGATGTTACGAAAGAGACGACTTCGCACCTGAGTGAGCTGCATCCACCCATTCTGCGCGCACTTAACGGGCTGTATCCAGCCATTTGCAGAACTCCCGATGCGGCCCAGCCCGAGCCTCTTGAGTTCGACAACCGATCGAGGCACCGGCGGACCGACCCCGACACTATCCGTCGTCGTTGCCCAAGCTCACCTTGGGCTTGCCCACGCTGTTGAGTGACGTGGACGTGGGTCTAGGGTCCTGGCATGAGCGACTTCTGGGACGCGGCTAGCGCGATCGCAACGACAGGGGCAACCGGCGTAGCCCTCTGGTTTGGCTGGCATGAAGTGAAGATGCGGCGGAAGGAGGAGACGGACCGGCAAGGGGCACAGGCACGCTTGGTGGTGTCCGGAATTGACGGGAACCGCGGCGAGGTGGTCAACCACAGTTCCGAACCGCTGTTGGAGCTGCGGATCATCAGGGCCGATGCCGAGATCGACGGCCATACCGGGGTCGCGGTCCGCTGGTCCGAAGAGGACCAGCGGATATTCCGCAACGTGGCGGCGGGGCAGAGCCACCACCTTGATCTGCTGGAACAGGGCTGGGGGCCGCTACTCGATCCGGTGCACGGGTACGAGGTGGGGACGGATATGGGCATCGCCCCCTCCAACGCGACCAATCACCGGCTGACCATCCAGTTCATGGACGTAGCTGGGCTGCGGTGGCAGCGGGTCGGGCTCGAGCCGCCCACCAGGCTCCTCGGCGAGTTCGCGGACCCCGCTCCCAACCCCGAGTAGGACCAAGCCGGCAGTATGGGCTTGCCCAGGATCGCCTAAGGCTTACCCACGCTGCTGACGGAAGACTTACCCAGCCGTCAGGGTGCTTGCCCAGGGTCATCTAAGGCTTTCCCGCATGGTCGGCGGAGGCTTGCCCGGGTCAGGTGCGACGCGAGAACCAGCGGCCGTTCTTCTGCGCGGGTACCACCTGTTCCTGCTCTTGATCGGGGGCCACGGACCGCTCCTTGCAGGCATCGCACAAGGCGGGGCGGGAGTCCTTCTGGGTGCCCCAGTCCGTTGCCTGTGTTGCCTCCCACCGTTCGTCGGTGAACTTCGCTCGGCAGCCGGTGCAGGTGGGACGGCGTGCCTCACGTTGGGCGGCTTTCTCCGCCGCCTGCTCCTGCGCCGCGCGCTGCACCTGCGCCTTGTACTCCGCCTGACGGGCCCTGGACTCCTCTTCCTCGCGGGTGTCGGCGGCATCGCGGCGTGGGTTGCCGATCGCCTCCAGGAGCGTCTGTGGGTGATCGCGGCCGAAGCGGGCGAACACGGCGCCGGCCGGTCCGTGCTCGCGGAGATTACGGAGTCCGACCGCGACGATCGGGATCCGCCAGTCGTAGAGGTGGCGGCCGCCGCGCTGCCGGTCTCCCTGCCACAGGTGGCGGGTGAGCTCTTGCAGGCGGGGGATCGTGCGCTGGGGGTTGCGTTCGCCGAGGTGGTTGAACACCAGTAGCACGGGCGGATGCGGCGCGTCGCCGTACCGGTCGTCGGGTGCCGTCCAGCGGGTGCGCCACATCGGGCGCTCCTTGCCGTCGGTGTCCTTCATCTTCCGGCGGAAGAACCGGGCGTACTTCTCCAGCTTGGCGGCGAGTTCCTCGGCGGTCTCGTGGCAGTTGTCGACCTCGATGAACAGCAGCGGCACCCCGTGCTGCGGTGCGGTGAGCACGAGGTCGGCCTGGGCGCCGCCCTTGCCGGGTGCGTTCCAGGTGCCGGTGGCGGGCAGCGGGACCTCGGTCGGGTTTTTTGAGGGAGTTGTTGAAGGCTCTGGGGCCTCTTTCGGTGATCGTCGGCCGATCCTCAGAAAACGTTGGCTTCTTGACGCCGGAGGCCGGTCTAGGCTGCGACGGTCGTTGGCCACCCAGGCCGGCGCGGCAAGGAAGGGCAATCAATGCCGCAAGCGCGACCCGCGACCGGCCCGGCGGACACGCCGGGCCGGCGAACGCTCAGTGCGGTAGAAGAATCGGCTCGGATGGACGCCGTGCGCCGTTACGACATCCTCGACACCCCGCCGGACGGCGCGTTCGACCGGGTGGCGGCGATGGCGGCCCGGCTGTTCAAGGTGCCGGTGGCGAGCGTGACGATCGTGGACGAGGACCGGATCTGGTTCAAGGCCGCCCACGGGCTGGAGGGCGTGAGCGAGATCGGCCGGGAGCCGGGCCTGTGCGGCTCGGCGATCCTCGCCGACGAAACGCTGGTGATCCCGGACACGCTCGCCGATCCTGTTGCGTTCAACAACGGCCTGGTCACCGGACCGATGGCGGTCCGTTTCTACGCCGCCGCGCCGATCATCACCGGCGACGGGCACCGGCTGGGCACCGTCAACATCCTCGATACCAAGCCGCGCCTGATCACCAAGGACGACACCGCCACTCTCGCGGACCTGGCCGCGATCGTGCTCGACGAGCTGGAGATGCGCCTGGCGGCTTTGAACGCCCTGCGCACCGAGCAGGAGCGGCGCATCGAGCAGGAGGAGGCCCGTGAGCGCGCCGAGCGCGACACGGCCGCCATCCAGGCGTTCGCCTCCACCCTCCAGCGCACCCTGCTGCCGCCGGCACTGCCGCTGGTGCCGGGGCTGGAGCTGGCCTGCCACTACGCCACCGCCTCCCCGCAAGATGTCGGCGGCGACTTCTACGACGTCTTCCCCCTCGACGGCACAAGGTGGGCGTTCTTCCTCGGAGACGTGTGCGGCAAAGGACCGGAAGCGGCCGCCGTCACCTCCCTGACCCGCTACACCCTGCGCGCCGCCGCCCAGATCGACCCCGACCCCGACAAAGTCCTCACCTCCCTGAACACGGCGCTGCTCCTCGACCCGGACCTCGGCACCCGGTTCTGCACCGCCGTCTTCGGCACCCTGGAACCCCACGAGAAGGACGGGTTCACCGTCACACTGGCCACCGGCGGCCACCCCCCGGCCTACCACTTGCGGGGGCAGGGGACGGTGGAAGAAGTGCGCCCCCAGGGAGGCATGCTCATCGGCGCCATCGCCGAGGCACGCTTCGCCTCCCACACCATCCACCTCGCCCCGGGCGAAGGACTGCTCCTCTACACCGACGGGCTGACCGAGGCCCGCATCCTGGGCGGAGAAATGATCGGAGAAGAGGGCCTGACCCGTTTCCTTTCCGCGCGCACCGGGCCCGCCAGCGCGGCGGCGGTCATAGGGGACACCGTCGACCTCCTCGACGCCACGCCCCACGGGGCCGGTGACGACGTCGCCCTGCTCGCCCTGTCCGTGCCCCTCGCCGACGCCGCGGACGGCCTCACCGCGACCGCCACCGCCCACACCATCGCCCCCTCCGGCGAGACGGAGAGCCGACCGTGACCGACTTCCGCCTCACCCCACAGCACACCGACGGCGACCTCGCCCTGGCCCACGTCGCCGGGGAACTCGACATAGCCACCGCCCCCCGCCTGCGCACCGAGGCACTGGCCCTGATCGCACAAGGCCACCGGCACCTGATCCTCGACCTTGGGGCGGTCTCCTTCTGCGACTCCTCCGGCTTCAACGCCCTGGTCGGCATCTTCCGCTGCGCCAAGGCCGCGGGCGGCACCCTGGTCCTGGCTGCCGTCCCCGACCGCCTTGGGCGGATGCTGGTCCTCACCGGCCTGAGCGCCCTGCTGCCCGCCCACCCCACCGCCGCCCACGCCCTCGTCGCGCACACTCGCAGCCAGGACGCGGCCACCGCCTAACCCCCTGCGGTGGCCGCCGCACAAAGGCGGCCACCGCAGCGTCAAGAGAGGGCACGATCGCCACCAGCCCCCTCAGCACAGAGGACGACGACCCCCTCGGCACCTTCCCCCTCCACCCGACCGAGATCCGTATCGGCTACGCCCGGGTCTCCACCGGCGGGCAGAAGCTCGACCGGCAGATCGACGCCCTCACCCTCGCGGGGTGCCGGCGCATTTTCCCCGAGAAGAAGTCCGGCAAAAACGACCTGCGGCCCGAGCTGAAGGCGTGCCACGCCTTCCTCCAGAGCGGGGACACACTCGTCGTCCCCTCCCTGGACCGGTACGGCCGCAGCCTCCAGGACCTAGTGAACAGGGTCGGGAGCTTGCGCGAGCGGCAGATCGGCTTCACCTCCCTGCACGAGGGGCTCGACACCACCACCCCGGGCGGCCGCCTGATCTTCCACGTCTTCGCCGCCCTCGCGGAGTTCATCCGGGAGCTGATCGTGCAAGGCACCAACGAGGGCCTGGCCGCCGCGCGGGCCCGCGGCCGCGTGGGCGGCCGGCCCACCGTCGTCAACGACAACCTGCTGCGCGCCGCCCGCGACATGCTGCCCAACCCGGAGAACAGCATCGAGACCATCGCGGCCCTGCTCGGCGTATCGGTGGGCACCCTCTACAACCACATCCCCGACCTCAAGGAACTGCGGACCCCCCGCGTCCCCGCCCAGCTCGAAGCGAACGGCCGGTGATCCCGCCCCATAACCGTACGAAGGAAGCCGTCCCCGTCCTGGGCGCCCGCACCCACGGGAAGATCGGGCCCTCCGGGCCGTACGGCGGCAAGATCGAGGGCGACGTCGACGATCGAGACCAGGCGCACGTCGATCCGCACGACCTCCGTACGGACCACTGACACGTTCGGTGTCGGAACCACTGACACACTTCAGCGTCGGCCGACAGGGTGAGGCAGCGACCCCCCACGCGATCCTCTGTCCAAAGGGTCGGGCCCCCACGCTGTGATCAACAGACCGGGAGCAGCAGATTCCCCGACCGATCCACGGCCCTTTCTCGCGGGCCGGTGGCGCGGGCAGCCCGCATCACCGGGGCGGGGGGAGCGGGGTGGTCCTGGTGCCGGGGCCGCCGATCCGAGCAGCGGACGGATGCCAGGAGACCAGCAGGCGCGGGCACCAGGACCACGAGGGACGGCCGGGGCGGACCAGGAGAACGGTCGGGACCGCCGGAGCCGATGTGCATTTCCCACTCCGTCAACGACCAGCCACTCCCACCGGTCACGCAAGCGCGCCAGGGATCAGAACGACTGGTACCGACGGCGTCGAACGGGCCAGAGCGTGAGCTCCGGCCGGTACGTCACGCGGGTGTGCCGGCCAGCTGGTGCCGGTACCGAGCAGCGCCGCGGACATCGCTGAGGATCTGGAGGGTCTGGTCGCCCTGTTCCTGCATGCACTCGATCAGGAACTCAGCGGCCATCCAGGCGGTGGGCGCGCCGCCGCCCGCCAGGCACCAGCGCTGGAAGCAGCGGATGTTCACCGCGGTCAGCGCGTCCAGGATGTACGCGGCGTTGCAGTCGTCGTGGCCATCGGGGAACACCGTGATGTGGTCGCGCAGCAGCAGCGCCCCGAAAGCGGACAGCTGGCGGGCCAGGCCGTTCCCGTCCTGGTGGAACTCCACGGACTGAGTGCCGCGGTCAGCGGGCCCTGCATGTGCGCCACACTCACGCGGTCGGCTGGCCTCAACCCCGGTGGCTGTCACCGCGACGTGGCGGCACCAGCGACTGGCCAGGCCCGCCTCCCCGCACCCGCAACGACTCTATGTAGCTGATCGTGTGTGCCATGTCGCCTCCGCGATCTTCCCCACCCATGAAGGGCACTCCATGCGCAAACTCATGGCCGTCATCGCAGCAGCCCCACTCGGCTTGGCTCTGATCGGCGTCGCGGCGGGTTCCGCCTCGGCCGAGACGCCGAAGGAATGTCGGGACAGGGGCGGCGCCGTCGTCACCGGCCTCGGCGAAAACGGCAAGCAGGCCCTGTACTGCCTCCTCAACCCGGGTCCGGCACTCGCCGACACCCCCAGCTCCTCGCCCAGTACGCCCAGTGCGCCCAGCACCGGAATCCTGAAGCACAGGGTCGTGTCGCAGCCAGGCAAGAAGTGCTTCTCCATGGAGCGGGTCCCGGAGGCCGGGCCCGGCACGCGCCCGCGGATGCTCAGGTTCCATTGCATGCCGGCGGGACCCAAGGCCGACCTCCTGGCACAGAAGGCAGATGCCGGGCAGCCCCTTCCCGAGCTGGCGGGTTTGAAGCCGAACCACGAGGAGATGGGCTGACGCTCAGGGGCACAGGACTGCAACGACGCACGCACCAGCACCGCGCACCCGAGGGTTCCCTGCGGCAGCGTTGACCGGGACCCGGCGCCGCGCTCTGCGCAAGGCCCCGCCAGCGGCCCGGGGCAGGCACCTCGACGCCGCCATAGTGGCCTCGAGGTGCCTGCCCCGGAGGCGTTGAGGAAACTCCGTCGACTTCGCGTGGCCACCGCCCCTGCTGGAGTCCGGAATATGGCATCTCTGGAAATAGCGCTCCCCGCCAGCTGGTGGCTACGCCTGGAGTGCGGCGCGCCGGGAGGCGTACGCGAACGACCAGGATTCTCCGCTGACGCTGATCGCGGTGTCGGCAAAGTCGAACCGCAGCAAGGCGGACAAGGAACCGGCGCAGTGGCTGCCGCCGGCCGGGGGCTGCCACTGCGAGTACGCCGCGCAGTGGGCCGCGACGAAGCTGCGCTGGAACCTGGCCGCGGACGACGCCGAGCGCCAGGCCCTCCTCGGTCTCGCCGAGGACTGCCCGACCACCACCGTCGTCTACGAGCCCGCGCCGTAGACGCCGTACGCGGCTGATCCTCAGGGTCAGCCGAGGCGGGATCCGAGCCGGAACCTCATCTCGACAACGGCCCGGTGCACGTCCTCGGGCTGCTCCGTGTCGTCGAGCAGCCCGAGGAGCACCATCAACGCCCGCGCTTCGTCCTCGCTGATCAGCTTCAGGCGCGGCTCGGTCACCCCGTCGAGCAGGACTTCCAGGAGCTCCCTGGTCTCGTCCATGCCAGCATCAACGCTGAACGAGCTCGCACGTCACCCTTTGGCTATCAGGGCGGCTGTGGAGCAGATCCTCTACGAGGTCCTCGAAGAGCAGGACCGGATCGCGGCCGGTCTTCCGGAGCTGGCCGTGTTTACCAAGCCGGCTGCGGAAGGTGCTTGCCGCTGGCCGAGGCGTTACGGCGGTGCCGACCCCGGGGAGCCGAGCAGCTCCAGGGCTCCTGCGGATGCTCGGCGCCATCGTTGCCGTCGAAGTGGGCGTGACAGCAGGGCGGGGGCGGGCGCGGTAACAGCCCCCCCCCCCCACGGGTGCCCCGGTGGGGGGGAAACCCAATTAAACA
>NZ_JBHVYI010000164.1:0-9517 GCF_042880975.1 Streptomyces sp. NPDC058289 | reverse complement strand
ATACCGATATTTACCTGGTTCTGTTGGGATCGTTTTTTTTTATAAGACCCCGGCGTCCCGGCCCCGCGGCGCGGGGCCCGGGACGCCGTACGGCGGGCCGTCCGGACCGCGCCCCCGCTCCTCCCGTGGAGGGCGCGGTGCTCCGGGTCTGCCACCCCGCACCCGGAGCGCGGACGGCCCGCCGTCGCACCACCATCGCCGGGAGCGGGACCCCTTGGCATCAGGGGAAACCCTTGATCCCCCGGCCCGGCGGCACCCGGCGTTGTCACGGGAACCGCCGCCGCCTACGGTGCCTCCTCGTGACGCCAGACAGCGACCCTGCCGACCCTGCCGACTCCGCCAAGCCCGCGCCGGACGCCGGGGGCCGGTACCGGGTCTCGGGCGCGGCCGCACACGCGGCCGCAGTGCTGGAGCGCGAGGGGCGGTTGGCGCTCGCCGGCCCCTGGGGCGCGGGCAAGACCACCGTGCTGGAGGAGGTGCTGCGCACCCTGCCCTCCGGCTCCGGCTCCGGCCGTACGGTCCTGCGCGTCACGACGGTCGAAGAGGACCGCGACCACGTCTTCGGCGCGCTCGCCCAGATGCTGTCCCACTGCGGACCGGACCGGCTCGCGGTGCTCTCGGGCAGGCAGAACGAGGTGGTCGACCGGATCCTGCACCGCGGAGCCGACGAACCGCTCGCCGCCTCGGAGCAGTTGCCCGCACGCCTCGCGGTGACCGCGCTGCTCGCGTCGGGCCGCTGGATCCTGGCCGTGGACGGGGCCCAATGGCTCGATCCGGCCAGCGCCGACGTCCTCGGCTACGCCGTGCGCACCCTCACCGCACCGGGACTCACCGCGATCGTTACCGAACGCGTCCACGGCCGCGCACAGGCCGCCGCCCGGCTGCTCGGCGGGCATCCCGTCCAGGTCGACGTGGACCCGCTCGACTCGGAGGAGACGGCCGCCCTGCTCGACGCGCACGGCCTGCCCACCCGCTGGGCGGGCCCCCTGCAGAGCCACTGCGGCGGCCACCCCCTGCTGACCTCCGTGTCCTGTACGGCACTTGCGCGGCTGCCCGCGTCCCAGCGGCACCGGCCCGCCATGGCCGAGCAGGCGGTCGACGCGGCCGGGGCCTGGCTGCACTCCACGCTCGGCGAACCCGCCCGGCACACCCTGATGCTCGCCGCCCTGACGAGCCGGCCCTCGCTGCCGCTCCTCCTGCGGGCGGGCCGGTCCGACGCCGAGGAACACCTGGCCCAGGCCCAGGCCGCCGGGGTACTGAGCGTGGACCCGGCGAGCGCCGTCCGCTTCACGGCGGCGGCCCTGGCCCGGGCCGCCGCCCGCTTCGGGGCCAGGCCCCTGCGTGCGGCCGCCCACCTGACGCTCGCACGGGCCGTCGGGGACCCCGTACACGAGGTGCGCCACCGGGCCCTGGCCGCGGACCTGCCCGACCAGGGACTGGCCGAGGACACCGAGACCGCCGCGGCCACCGCCCGCGAAGCGGGCGAACGGGCCCTGGCCGCAGAGCTGTTCCTCTTGGCCGCCGAGATCACCCCGCCGGCCCGCTCCGCCCTGCGCATCCGCAGGCTCTCGTACGCGGCCCAGGAGGCGGCCTGCGCCGGCTCGGTCGACGTCGCCCGGCAGGCGGCCGACGCGCTGACCGCCGGCAGGGCCGAGCCCACCGACCAGGTCACCGCGCTGCTCGCCGTCGTCGACGCCCACGGTCAGGCCGTCTCCGATCTGGAGCCGCTGCTCGCGCGCTGCCGGGAACTGGCGGCGGGCCACCCCGACCTCCTCGCCGCCGTCGAGCTCCGCGCGGCCATCGCAGCCAACGTGGCGCACGCGGCCCCGGAGCGGGCCCTGCGTGCGGCGGGCCGGGCCGCCGAACTCGCAGCAGCCGGCGGCCACCGACCCCTGCAGGCGGCCGCCCTGACCATGCGCGCCCGGATGGAACGCGTCCTCGGCACAGCCGACGCGCCGGGCACGCTCGCCGAGGCCCTCGCCCTGGGCATACCGGCCCAGCACTCCGGCATCCGCAACAGCGCCCAGTACCTCGCCGCCCGGCACGCCGTCTTCGACGACCGGCTGGCCGAGGCGCGCGAACGGCTCCTGGAACTGCTCGCGCTCGCCGAGCACGAGGGCGACGCCGAGGACCTGGTCGACATCTGGCGCAGCCTCGCCGAGGTGGACACCCGGCTCGGGGCGTGCGCCCCGGCGCTCGCGTGGGCCGATCAGGCCGTACGGCTGTCCACCGGGGCGGGGCTGTCCATGGGCCCCGCCTGGTACACCGCGGCGCTGACGCAGAGCGCCGCCGGATCCTTCGCGGCCGCCCTGCGCACCGCCTCCTGCGGGGCCCGCGCCTCGCAGGAGGAGGGGGACGGACTGTACGTGTCGCGCAACCTCTGGGTCATGGGCGCCGTCCAGCTGCACACCGGGGACGTCGCCGACGCCGTGGCATCCCTCACGGCAGTCGCCGAGGCGGAGCGGCACGTCCCTCTCGCCGACCCCGGCATGTTCCGCTGGCAGCCGGACGCCGTGGAGGCCTTCACCTGCGCGGGCCGGCTCGACCTGGCCCGTGCACTGCTGGAGCGCGCGCGGCCCGCCCCGGGTCGGGCCGGAGCCGACTCGGGACCGGGGGCGGCGCTGGACCGCGCCCACGGGATCCTGCTGGCCCGCGGCGGCGCCGTCGAGGAGGCGAGCGGCCTGCTGCGCCGCACGGCGGCCGCCTTCGAACGGCTTGGCCTGCCCCTGGAACAGGCCCGTACGCTGCTCGCCCTGGGCCGGGTCGAGCGGGCCCGCAGACGCCAGGCGGCCGCCCGCGCGGCCTGGGAGGCGGCCCGGGCCGTCTTCGACGACACCGGCGCCCGCCCCTGGCAGGAGCTCACCCGGGAGCTCCTC
Organism: Streptomyces sp. NPDC058289; assembly: GCF_042880975.1. Classification (NCBI taxonomy): domain Bacteria; kingdom Bacillati; phylum Actinomycetota; class Actinomycetes; order Kitasatosporales; family Streptomycetaceae; genus Streptomyces; species Streptomyces sp. NPDC058289. Next base: position 6,641 of record NZ_JBHVYI010000164.1, on the reverse strand, counting down.
GACCGGGCGGGCGGATCGGCTCCGGCCACGGGGCCGGCCCCGGGCGCAGGGAGGCTGACCGAGTCCGAGTCGCGCTTGGCCGACCTCATTTGCCAGGGGGCCACCAACCAGCAGGCGGCCCAGCACATGTTCATCTCGGTCAAGACCGTCGAGGGCATGCTGAGCCGCGTCTACCGCAAGCTCGGCGTCCGCTCGCGCACCCAGCTAGCGGCGGCCCGCGCCGCCGCGGCCCCGGGCCGGGACGGACGAACGCCCCCCGTGTGACCTGGGGTCACTCGGGGGGCGTCCGGTACATCCGGTACATCCGGTCCTACGGGGACGGGGTCCTGGGGATCAGGCCGCCGGCGCCGGGTAGGTCGGGTACTCGACTCCGGAGACGTACTGGACGACCCGGACGACCTGGCAGGAGTAGCCGAACTCGTTGTCGTACCAGAGGTAGAGGATCGCGTTGTCCCCGTCGACCTTGGTGGCGCCCGCGTCGACGATCGAGGCGTGACGCGAGCCGATGAAGTCGCTGGAGACCGCGTCGGGCGCCGTGGTGAAGTCGATCTGGCGCTTCAGCGGCGAGGTCAGCGACACGTCGCGGAGGTAGTCGAGCACCTCTTCGCGGGTGGTCTCGCGGCCGAGCCGCAGGCTGAGGATCGCGATCGAGACGTCCGGCACCGGGACGCGGATCGAGCTGCCGCTGATCGGGGCCTTGAGGTCGGGCAGCGCCTTGGCGACGGCGGAGGCGGCACCCGTCTCCGTCATGACCATGTTGAGCGGCGCGGAGCGGCCGCGGCGATCGGCGCTGTGGTAGTTGTCCAGCAGGTTCTGGTCGTTGGTGAACGAGTGGACGGTCTCCACGTGGCCGCGCAGAACGCCGTACTCGTCCGCCATCGCCTTCAGCGGCGGGACGATCGCGTTGGTGGTGCAGGAGGCGCAGGACAGGATCTGCTCGTCCGGCTTGATCGTGTCGTGGTTGACGCCGTGCACGATGTTCGGGACGTCGCCCTTGCCCGGGGCCGTCAGGACGACCTTGTCGATACCGGGGCGCAGGTGCTTGGACAGGCCCTCGCGGTCGCGCCACTTTCCGGTGTTGTCGATCAGGATGGCGTCCTTGATGCCGTACGCCGTGTAGTCGACCTCGGACGGGTCGTTGGCGTAGATCACCTTGATCTCGTTGCCGTTGGCGATGATCGTGCTGGTCGCCTCGTCCACGGTGATCGTGCCCTGGAACTGGCCGTGGATCGAGTCGCGGCGCAGCAGCGAGGCGCGCTTGACGAGGTCCGCCTCACCGCCGCCGCGGACGACGATGGCACGCAGGCGCAGGCCGTTGCCGGAACCGGTCTTCTCGATGAGCAGCCGGGCGACGAGGCGGCCGATGCGGCCGAAGCCGTAGAGGACCACGTCGCGGCCCTCGCCGCGCTCGATCTTGTTGGCACCCGTGGCACCGGAAACGGCGCCGGCGGTGAACTCCTCCACCGACAGACCGCGGTCGTCCGCCGCGTACGACGCGGCGAGCATGCCGAGGTCGATCTGCGAGGGACCGAGGTCGAGGGTGGTGAGCGCCTGGAGGAAGGGGAGGGTCTCGGTGACCGAAAGCTCCTCACCGTCGATCTGGCGCGCGAAACGGTGGGTCTTGAGAATGCTCACCACGGACTTGTTCACCAAGGAGCGGCTGTGCAGGAGGATCGTGACGTCCCGCTCCCGGTGCAGCTTTCCGATGATCGGGATCATCGACTCCGCGATCTTCTCGCGGTTCTTCCAGTTGGTGAACGAGTCGTCATTGACAGTCACAGAATTATCTTTCGAGCTAGGCGGCGCTCATATGCTAACCCGCGCGCGGATCGCTCCTCGAGGCACCCCCTGAGCGGCCCGTCAGCCCTCTGTGCGCTGGGTCACGGGAGCGGTGCTCTCGTCGCCCAGGAACTCGTACCAGCGGCGCTGGAGGCACAGGTAGCGGGTGTCCGCCTCGGCGAGCGCGAGGAAGGAATCGACCGTGTCGGCCAGCCGCTCGCGCAGGCCCGGATCGGTCAGCTCGCCGTCCTCGCCGAAGGCCGAGTGCGCCATGGCGAGGCTGAACATGTCGGGGTACACCCGGGCCCCGAGGTGTTCGAGCGGCACCCGCAGCGCCCAGAGCCCGCGGTTCCCGCCGATCATCGACGGGGAGGCGGACACCAGCAGGGTCTGCTTGTCCTTGAAGGGCTGCGGCCGGAACCGGGACACCCAGTCGACGGCGTTCTTCACGACGCCGGGAACGGAGGCGTTGTACTCGGGCGAGGCGATCACCAGGGCCTGCGCCGCGACCAGCCGCTCGCGCAGGGCGGCCGATCCGGAGGGCTGGCCGTCCGCCTGCTCGGCGTCGCCGTCGTAGGTGGGCATCACGAAGTCCCCGATCCGGGCGAGGTCCGCGACGGCGCCCGAGCGCTCGACCTGACCGGCGACGAGCGCGGCCAGCCGGGCGTTCACGGAGCCCTCGCGGGAGGATCCCGCGAGGACGAGGACCCGTAGCGGGTCGGGTGAGGTGGTGACGTTCAGGGGATCCGGGGCGGCCGGATCCGTCGGGAACTTCGGGCTCTGGGACTGGTGCGCATCGGTCACGTGCGGGACCGTACGGGACCCGCCGCGGGTCCCCGCGGCGCGGCGCACGGGCTGTCACCCGGACGGGGTCAGTTGGCGCTCCAGCCGCCGTCCAGGGGGAGCGAGGTGCCCGTCACGTATCCGGTGTGCGGACCGCACAGCCAGAGTGCGGCCGCCGCGACCTCCTCGGGCTCGATGAGCCGCTTGATCGGCGACCGGGTCAGCAGCACCTCGGAGAGGACGTCCGCGGCGGGGATGCCGTGCGCGGCGGCCTGGTCCAGGATCTGCCCCTCGACCAGGGGGGTGCGGACGTAGCCGGGGCTGATGCAGTTGCTGGTCACCCCGTACGGGGCCCCCTCGATCGCGGTGACCTTGCTCAGCCCCTCCAGCCCGTGCTTGGCCGCCACGTAGGCCGATTTGTACGCGCTGGCGCGCAGCCCGTGCACGCTGGAGATGTTGACCACCCGGCCCCAGCGGGCGGCGTACATGTGCGGCAGCACGTGGCGCAGCAGCAGGAAGGGCGCGGTGACCATCACCTGCTGGATCAGGGCGAAGCGCTCGGGCGGGAACTCGGTGATCGGGGCGACGTGCTGGAGCCCGGCACTGTTGACCAGGATGTCGACGGCGGCGGGCAGCTCCGCGATGGCGGCGGGATCGGCCAGGTCGACGACGTGGGCGTACCCGCCGACGAGGCCGGCGACGGCCGCGGCCGCCTTCGCGTCGACATCGGCCACGTGCACGACGGCCCCGGCTTCGGCCAGGGCCGTCGCGCACGCCCGGCCGATGCCGCTGCCGCCGCCCGTCACCAGGGCGACGCGCCCCCGCGGACCGCTGGGGGAAGGAGGTTCGCTCGTCATGGCCCGAAGCCTAGGCAGGGCCGCGGGCGGCGCCCACGGTGCCGAACCCCATACTCGGCGCCACCCGTATGGAGACGATCACCATGCGGGCCCGCGGCGTGCGCGGCGGGCCCGGTGCGCCGTCAGGAGTCGAGCGGGCAGCTGGTCAGCAGGGCCGCCGGGGTGGCCGAGGGGTCCCGGGGGACGGTGTGTCCGAGCGGGGGCCGCACACCGTGGCCGATCCAGTCCTCCAGCGCGGTGAAGGCGGCGCGGTGGCAGGGGGTGAGGGGGCGCAGCCGGTCGGGGAAGGCGTCGACGAGCGAGTCCACGTGGGTGCCGCCCTCGATGCGGTAGTAGCGCAGCAGGTCCCCGCGGCCGGCCCGCCGGACCATCTCGGCGTAGACGTCGGAGTCCCGGGAGATGGGGAGCAGGACGTCGAGGGTGCCGTGCAGGGTGATCAGCGGTTTGCCGATCCGGCCGGTGAGCGCGACCCGCCGGACGGCGCGCCGGACCTCCGCCGGTCGGTCGGCGTAGGCGTAGTCGGCGTCACAGGCCGGGGTTCCGGGCGCGCAGAAGGGGGTTCCGGCCTCGGTCGGACCGTCGAAGCCCGGATCGAACTCCTCGCGGTAGATCCGCTGGGTGAGGTCCCAGTAGTAGCTGTGGTGGAAGGGCCACAGGAACTCCGAGCCGGCCGGGAAACCGGCGGCGAGCATCGCCTCGTGCGCCTGCCCGGCGTCCGGGCCGCCGGCCGCGTAGGCGGGGTAGGCGGCAAGCGCCGGGGGCAGGAAGGTGAGCAGGTTGGGCCCGTCGGCCCGCCACAAGGTGCCCTCCCAGTCCACCCCGCCGTCGTACAGCTCCGGATGGTTCTCCAGCTGCCAGCGCACCAGATAGCCCCCGTTGGACATGCCCGTGGCCAGGGTGCGGTCCGGCGCCCGGTGGTAGCGCTGCGCGACGACGGTGCGGGCGGCCCGGGTCAGCTCGGTGACCCGGGTGTTCCACTCGGCGACGGCGTCCCCGGGAGTCCGCCCGTCGCGGTGGAAGGCGGTCCCGGTGTTGCCCTTGTCGGTGGCGGCGAAGGCGTAGCCGCGCGAGAGCACCCAGTCGCCGATGGCCCGGTCGTTGGCGTACTGCTCGCGCACGCCCGGGGAGCCGGCGACGACGAGACCGCCGTTCCAGCGGTCGGGCAGCCGGATGACGAACTGCGCGTCGTGGTTCCAGCCGTGGTTGGTGTTGGGGAGGGCGGCCGGGGCGGCCGTGTCGGGGAAGTAGCCGTCGATCTGAATGCCCGGCACGCCCGTGGGGACGGTCAGGTCCCTGGGGGTGAGGCCGGCCCAGTCGGCCGGATCGGTGTGCCCGGAGGTTACGGTGCCGGCGGTCGTCAACTCCTCTAGGCAGTCGGCCTGTTGGTACTCGGCTCCCGGTACGTGGAGGTGGGTGCGGCGGGCACAGTGCGCGTCGGCCCCGCCGGCGGCGGCCGGGGGAGCGGGGAGCGCCAGCAGGGACGCGGCCAGGAGGGCGACGGCCGCGGTGGCGGTGACGGTGGCGGATCGGATGGCCGGTGGCATGGGGAGGCTCCAGGGGGCGCGTCGATACGGGGCTGGGGGGGCTGGGGGGGGCAGGGGGCCGGGCCGGAGGTCGGGGGTCTGGCCGGCCGGGCGGTTCAGGGGCAGCCCGCGTCGGCGATGACGAAGTAGCCGGCGGGCGCCTCCTTCAGCGTGTGCGTGACGTAGAGGTTGTAGAGGCCCAGGTTCTGCCCCGAGCCCTTGGCGTAGGCGTAGCTCCCGTCGGTCGTGGCCCGACCCGCCTGTACCTGCTGGTAGTTGTTCGCCTTCCAACACGCGGCGGGCGCGCCGGTCGTGCTCGCCGTGACCGGTGCCGAGCGGGCCCCGGCCGCTCCCGCGCCGTCGCGGGCCGCCACGGTCCACGTGTGCCCCGTACCGGGGGCGAGGCCACCGTCGGTGTACGGGGGCCCGGCCGGAGCGGCGACCTGGATCCCGTCCCGGTGGACGGCGTAGTCGGCGGCGCCCGGGACCCGGTCCCAGGTGAGGGTGACACTGGTGTCCCCGACGCCGGAGGCGGCCAGGCCGGTGGGCGCGGGCAGGGTGCCGGGACCGGGGCCGGGGTCGGTCGTGGAGCCGTCCAGACCGAAGAACTTCGAGATCCAGTGGGCGGAGCAGATCGAGGCGAGGAAGTACGCCGCCCCGGTGTGCCCGCACTGGCCCGGACCGGAGCCCGGATCGACCGGGGTGCCGTGCCCGATGCCGGGGACCCGGTCCACCTCGACGGCCACCGTGCCGTCGGCGGCCGGGTACTCCTCCTGGCGGGTCGCGTCGGGTCCGATGACGGAGGTGCGGGCGGGTGTCTGCGCAAGCCCGTGCAACGCCGTCCACTGGTCGCGCAGTTCATCGGCGTTGCGGGGAACGACGGTGGTGTCCGCGTCGCCCTGCCAGATCGCCACGCGGGGCCAGGGGCCGGGCCATGCCGGATAGGCGTCGCGGACCAACTGGGCCCAGGCCGCAGGGGACTTGTCCACCCCGGGGTTCATGCACGTGTAGGGGCTGCTCCCCTTGGCGCAGTCGTAGGGCAGCCCGGCGATCACCGCACCGGCCGCGAACACGTCCGGGTAGGCCGCGAGCATCACGGCGGTCATGGCGCCGCCGGCCGACAGGCCGGTGACGAAGGTGCGGGCGGGGTCGGCGGAGTAGGCGGAGGCTGCGTGAGCGGCCATCTGCCGGACGGACGCTGCCTCGCCCTGACCGCGCCGGTTGTCCGCGGACTGGAACCAGTTGAAGCATTTGTTGGGGTTGTTCGCGGAGGTGGTCTCCGCGAAGACCACCAGGAACCCGTCGCGGTCGGCGAGTTCGGTCAGTCCGGAGTGGTCGGCGTAGGTCTGGGCGTTCTGCGTGCAGCCGTGCAGGGCGATCATCACGGGCGGGTCCACCGGGAGGGAGGCCGGGCGGTACACGTACATGGCGAGCTGTCCCGGATTGGCCCCGAACCCGGTGATCCGCTGGAGCGCGACGGCCGCGCGGGCGGGGGAGGCGGGCCCGGCCACGACTCCCCCCACGGCCAGCAGCACCAGCGCGAGCAGCCGCACGAGGGCCCGGCGCGGCTGACCGTACGTCCGCCCGTGCAGCTGCCCGTACGGTCGCCCGCGCCACGGACGCCCGGGCGGCGACCCGGGCGTGCGCCGCCGGTCGGTGGACCGGGCGTCGGACGGTCTGTTGCGCAAGGTCATGGCGG
>NZ_JBHVYI010000163.1:0-9799 GCF_042880975.1 Streptomyces sp. NPDC058289 | reverse complement strand
CAGCCCCCGGAGAGGGAGCCGAGCGCGGCGCCCCCGGTGTCGACGGCCAGAGAGGCGCCCGGGCCGCGCGGTGCGCTGCCGCTGACGGCGACCACCGTGGCCACCGCGAAGTCCCGTCCGGCGGCACACCACGCGCGTAGTTCTTCGGCGATGTCGAGCATCAGCGGATGTACTCGCGGCGCGGGCTCTGCCCGGGGATGACCGGTCTCGGCGGCAGCGTGGGAGGTCCGGCGGCGTGGGCGGCGGTGACCGTACGGGTGGGGGCGGTCCGGACCGGGCCGGGGTACGGCTCGGGTCGTGACGGGTGGGGCCCCCGTCCGCGCGCGCCCAGCAGCATCGCGGCGTGGGCGACGCTGGCGAGGGTGGCGTGGTGGTGCCAGCCGCGGAAGGAGCGGCCCTCGAAATCGCGGATTCCGGCGGGCTCGCAGACCTCGGTGAAGTCGAGCGCGACCCGGTCGGTGAGTTTGGCGAGGAGGAACAGCTGCGCGAGCGGCCGGTCTCCGATGTTGGTGATCCAGAACTCCGAGGGCAGCAGGGCCGCCTCGGTCCAGGCCCCGACGAGCAGCAGCGGGGTGGGCGGGGCCGGTACGAGGCGGTCCTCGCCGGGGGTGGCGAAGATGGCGGCCGAGGTGAGCAGGGTGACCGCTCCCTCGGCGCGGCCGTGCCGGGTCCATTCGACGACGCGCCGCTGGGAGCGCAGGGAGTCGATGAGCTCGCGGGCCGGCGCCGTGTGCGGGCCGGGCTTGTGCCGGCCCGCTCCGCCGAAGGAGACGGGCAGGGTGCCGTCCACCTTGAATACGAAAGGAATGTCCTGCAGGGCGAACGACTCGATGCACTGCGGCAGTTCACTGTTGGAGACTTCCATCACCACGGGCCTGCGCTGGAGTTGCCAGGTGGCGGCCATCCGCTGGACCGCGTGTATCGCGTCCTGGGCGGGGGTGAGCGAGCGTGCCGTGTCGGGGATCCCGGCCCGCCGGCGCCGCAGGAGTTCCGCCGTCCAGGGCCCGGGGAGGGTGAGGGTCCATTCGACGGGGAAGCCGGCATCGCTGGAGGTGAGCCAGATCCCGCTGGCCTGCTGACAGTTGGCGGTGCGGCCCAGCTGGGGGACGAACTGCCGCCCCACACCGACCGATCGGTCGCCGGCCTTCTCGATGACCATGGGCTGCACCACCCAGGCCAGCGGGCGCTGCGCGGTGCGTTCGAGGTGCTGGGCGAGGGAGCGGCGGACGGGGGTCCAGTCCCAGGGGGACTTGCTGATGAACTGCTGGAGGCTCTGCTCGACGGAACTGGCCCCGGTTCCGGCGATGTTACGAATTGTTTTCTTGCCGTTGGTCCGCACCAGGCCGTTCAGGTATACGCGGGCCCAGTTTCGCTGGTCCCGCCGAGGTAACGACTCGAAGAAGAGCGAGATCAGAACGTCGATCAATTCGGAGATTTCCTTCGTGGATTCCTCCGGCAGGACTACGCGAGCCATCTGGGCCTCCCCCGCGACCAGCTAGATCCAATACCCTACTTGACCGCGGATAACGGCCGTAGGTCCCGGCGGCTACTTCCTGAGGTCGCTGGCAGTTTCGAGCCGCTCTTCCTCTACCACGAGGGGGATGGGGATCTGGTTCGCCGCATAGTAGAGCGCGATCAGGAAGTGTGCGACGAGAGTGAGCGGAGCGGAGACGAAGGCCAGAACGACGGTCAAAGGGTAGGCGATCGCACCCAGACCGAAGCGGACCCTGGTGGCTCGGGCGCCGGCCTTGTCCACCTGATCGTGGAAGAGGTGTCCGACCCGGGTGACGTACCACCAGAAGGCCAGGAAGGCCAAGGCGTAGGCCACGGTGAGCAGGCTGTAGAGGACGGCCGCCGCATTGGCCGACCCGCCTTCTTCCATGAGGTGCTCGGCGAGCACATTGGTCGTGTACGGGACCACCGACACGACCATCAGCACCAGGAGGTTCAGGAACAGCAAAGGACGGTCGACGCGCTTGATGTGACTGAAGATGGTGTGGTGGTTCACCCACATCACGCCGATGATGAGGAAGCTCACCACATAGGCGGCGTAGTGCGGCCACTGCTCGCGCACTCCGTGCCAGAAGTCGGATCCGGTTTCTTCCGGAACTTTCAATTCCAGGACAAGGATGGTGATGATGACCGCGAATACGCCATCACTGAATGCCTCGACCCGGCCGGTTTCCGTTTCCATGACCTCCCCTTCACGCTTCTTGCATATATCTACGGCTGTCGCACATACGGGGAGGGCGTGCATCCTCACCCTCCCCGCACACGCTACCCAGATTTCCGCAATCAGCCGCCGAATCCGGCAGTCTGCCGCCAGATCCGGCCATCGCGGACGACGAGCGTCCCGAACGCGTGCTCCGGTTCGCCGTTCAGGTTCATGATCGCCCGGTAGAAGATGGTGTCGTCGGTCTCGACGTACTCCTGGAGCTCCACGAGGGTGGGCTTCACCGTCAGGTATCCGGTGAACGTCTCGCGCACCGCGTCGATGCCGACGGAGACGCCCTCGAAGCGCAACAGCACCGCGTCGTCGGTGTAGTTCTTCATGACCGCCTCGATGTCCAGGGCGGCGAGCGCGTCCATCTGCCGGACGAACACCGGGTGCAGCGTGGAGATGTCGTACTTGGGCATGTCGACTCCCTTTCAGCTCTTCGATGGGGATGGATCCGTCGGATCGGTCTGATCCGTGGCATCGGTGGGATCGGTGGGACTCGTGGGATCTACGGGATCCACGGCCGGCACGGCGCAGGACGGATCGGTCCCGGCCAGCGGCAGCCGGACGGTCATCCGGGTCTCCCCCGGGCGCGAGCGGGCCGTGATCGAGCCGTGGTGGCGCTGGGTCACGATGCGGTAGCTGAGGTGCAGACCGAGACCCGTGCCCTTGCCCACGTCCTTGGTCGTGTAGAAGGGTTCGAAGATCCTCGGCAGGGACTCCTCGGGGATGCCGGAGCCGGTATCGGCGATCTCCACCACCAGACAGACGCCTTCGACCCGGGCGCGCAGGGTGAGGGTTCCGGCGCCTTCCATGGCCGCCGCGGCGTTGTCGACCAGGTTGGTCCACACCTGGTTCAACTCGCTCGGATAGCCCGTCAGTTCGGGGAGGTCCGGGTCGTACGAGCGCACGATCCCGATCCCCGCGAGCTTGGCACGCAGCACGACCAGCGTGTTCTCCAGCCCGTCGGTCACGGCGAAGCGCTGCTCGGGGGCCCGGTCGAGATTGGCGTAATCCCGGGTCGCCGAAACGAGTTGGGAGATCCGCGGACCGGCCGCCCGCAGCTCCGCGGCGAGCGAGCGGATCTCCAGGAGGGCCGCCAGGTGGTCCAGGGCCGCGGGCAGGGCCCGCTCGCCGACCCCCTCCAGCCGCTCCAGCAGCCCGCCCAGCTCCAGCCCGAGGTCGGAGACCCCGGAGCCGAGCAATCCCGCCCGCTCCGCACCCGCCTCCTCGGCCCAGTCGGCGATCGCCTCCTCCGCGTCCGCCTGGGCCAGGGGATCGGTGACCACCGGCGGCGCCACCTTGTCCAGCTCGTCGGCGAGCTGGTCGAACACGGAGCGCTCGGCGTCGGTGGCGGCCGCGCCCCAGACCTGGGCGGTGCGCGTGAGCTGGTCCAGGGCGGGCGCCAGTTCCTGCGCAGCCCGGGCCACGGCGGCGGCGGGGTTGTTCAGCTCGTGCGCGAGGCCGGCCGCGAGGGTGCCCAGCGCTTCGACGGTGGCCCGTTTGCGGGCCTGGACCTCGGAGGACTTGATGCGCCAGGCCAGCACGGGGATCAGCACGGCGGCCACCCCGTGGCAGCGGGTCAGCATCTCGAAGAAGACCGGCTTCGCGTACGCCACCACGGTGGTGGCCGGACCGCTCGCCGCGGCCGTGGCCACGTACGCCCCGTCCGTCAGCAGCGGCAGCTCGCCGGTGAACCGGTGCGCGGCCGAGGGTTTGCCGTCGTGGTCCTCGGCTGCCGCGCTCTCCACCTCGGTGGAGTGCCGGGTCAGGACCTCCTCGCGGCCGTCGACGACCTTGGTCACCACCAGGCCACCGGAGAGCAGGACGTGGAAGCCGGTGGCCTCCTCCCCGTCCCGGAAGAGGACCTCGCCGTCGACGAGCACCCGGGGTTCGGAGACCGAAACCAGCCAGTCCAGCTGCTCCTCGGTGAGGCCCTCGAAGATCTCCAGCCCGCGCAGGGCGGTGCGCAGCGCGGCCGTGCCCGGGGCCCCGCTCATGCGGTGCTCCCCTGCGTCCTGTTCCGGGCGGCCAGCCGCAGGGTGGCCACGAGGGCCAGTGCGCACACCGCGGCGACGGTGGCCATGAAGCCGACCGAGGTGCGGTGCAGCCCGTGGATGTTGGTGAGCAGTCCGGCGAGCACCGCCGGCACGCTCATCGCGAGGTACGCGAACACGTAGACGGCAGCGGTCAGTTCGCCCCGGTGCGCGGGCTCGGCCAGTGCGCTCAGGGCGCGGAAGGAGCCGAGGAAGGCGGCGCCCCAGCCGGCTCCGAGCACGGCGGTGGCCACGAGGAACACCGGGGCCGAGCCGAGCGCGAGCGCGAGGAGCACCAGGGCCAGCCCGCCGAGCAGACCGAACAGGCCGAGGACGGCGGTGCGCAGCGCCTCGGTGCGGCCGAGCAAGAGCTGCGCGGCGGTGGCGGCGCCGGCGAGGAGGGCCACGGTGGCGCCGCCGACGAGGTAGTTGGCGCTCTCGAGCAGGGAGAGGGCCAGGTGCGGGCCGAGGGAGAGGTAGAAGCCGCCGACCGACCAGACGGCCACGATGGTCAGGATCAGCACGGCGAAGCGGCCGCGCACGGCGGCGGGGATGTGGATCCGGTGCGGGGTGATCTTGAACCGGCCACCGCCCGGTGCGCCGCCGCCGGGCCCGCCGCTGCCGCCTGGTGCGCTGCCGTCCCGCCCGCCGCTGCCGCCCGCCCGCCCCGGGGCGCTCTCCGCCATCCGGGCCACGCCGACCAGCGAGACGGCGAAGGCTCCCACGAGCAGCAGGTAGGTCAGGACGGTCGGAGCGGGCGCGTACTGCACCAGCAGCCCGGCCCCGATGCCGCCGAGGCCGATGCCCACGGTCGGCCCGGCGCTGTTGACCTGGGCCCCGAGCGCGGGCCGGGAGCGCGGGGCGAGTTCCAGCAGGGCGGCGCCCATGGCCCCGGTGGCCAGGCCCACCGCGAGCCCCTGCACGGCGCGGGCGGCGAGCAGCAGGCCGAGCCCCTCGGCCGAGGCGAACAGCCCCATGGAGACGATCGCGAGGACCAGCCCCGCGGCGAGTACGGGCCGCCGGCCGAGGGTGTCGGACAGCGAGCCGAACAGCAGGAGTCCGGCGAGGACGGTGACGGCGTACAGGGCGAAGACCACCGTGATCATGCCGGAGGACAGGCCCCACTCCTGCTGGTAGAGCACGTAGAGGGCGGAGGGGACGGAGGAGGAGAGCATCAGCAGGACGAGGACCGCGCCCACCACCCAGAAGCCGGAGCTTCCCGGTGCGTCTGCGGGGCCGGCGGCTGGATGCAAGGTGACCCCCGTGGTGGTCGCGGACGGCGCGGTCCGTGCTGTCGTGGGCAACGGTTCCACTGCTTCAACTCCCCCGTCGTGGGCGGTCAGGCGGGTGCCTGCACGGCCCTCGTGAGCGCGCGGGCGGTGAGTACGCCCGCGAGGTGGCCGAGGTACTCGGCCGAGGTGCCGCGCCCCGGGACGAACAGCTCCCGGGGTTCGGCGCGGAAGGCCGCGAGCACGTTCTCGGTGGTGTACGGGCCCTCGCCGATGCGTTCCTCGACCCCGCGCAGCCGCAGCGCGCGGGCGGTGGCTCCGGTGACCGCGATGCGCGGCCCGTCGGGGGTGATCCGTACGGCGGCGGCGCAGACCGGGTAGCGGGTCGCCCGGTCGGCGGTCTTCTCGAAGGCGCCGGCGCGGCCGGCGGCCGGGACGAGCAGGGCGGTGATGACGGTGCTCGCCGGGACGCCGGAGGCGGCCAGTTCCTCGGCGGAGAGCGTCGATACCCCGCCGGGACCGGCCAGTTCGGCCGTGACTCCCGCGGCTATGGCGGCGACGGGCAGGTCGGTGGCGCGGCCGGTGGCGGCGAGGTTGCCGCCGGCCGTGCCGAGGTTGCGGACCTGGGGGTCGCCGTTGGCGCGGGCCGCGGCGGCGAGTTCCGGCGCCTCGGCCAGCACCAGGGGGTCCGCGGCCAGTTCGGCCAGGGTGGTCAGGGCGCCGATCCGGATCCCGGCGGGTGTCCGCTCGATCCCCCGGAGCTCTTCGAGCCGGCGGAGGTCGACGAGCAGGGAGGCCCGGTCCTCTCCCGTGCGCAGACCGGGCAGCAGGCTCTGCCCGCCGGCCAGCACGCGGGCGCCGGGGCGGCCGGCCAGCAGGGTCAGGGCCTCGTCGAGGCCGACGGGGCGTACGTAGTCGAACTCGGTGAGGATCACTGGGATTCCCCTCTCAGGCGGCGCCATACCTTCTCGGGGGTGACGGGCATGTCGATGTGCCGGACGCCCAGGTCGGACAGGGCGTCGACGACGGCGTTGACCACGGCCGCGGCGGGCGGCACGGTGGCGATCTCGCCCGCGCCCTTGGCTCCCAGCGGGTTGTGCGGGGAGGGGGTGGTGGTCTTGTCGAGGGTGAAGAAGGGGGCGTCGATGGCGCGCGGCAGCGCGTAGTGGTTCAGGTCGCGGCTGACGAGCTGCCCGTCCGGGTCGTACTCGGCGTGCTCCATGAGGGCCTGGCCGAGGCCGTGCAGGATGCTGCCCTCGATCTGGCCGAGGACGATCTTCGGGTTGCCGATGTTGCCCGCGTCGTCGACGGCGGTGTAGGCCACCACCTCGGTCTCGCCGGTCAGTTCGTCGATCTCGACGACCGCGACGTGCGTCCCGAAGGGGTAGTTGAAGTCCGGCGGGTCGAAGTGGGTGGTCTCGTCGAGGGCGGGCTCGATCTCGGGCGGGAGCCCCCAGCCGTACCACATGGCCATCGCCAACTCGGCGAAGGTCTTGGTGTTCTCGGTGTCGTCTTCGTGACCCTCTTCGAAGACCTTGCCGTCCGCGTAGACGACCTTGTCCTCGGGGACGCCGAGGAAGACGGCCCCGGCCTTCACCAGCTTGGCCTTGATCTTCCGGGCGGTGAGGGCGATGGCCGGCGCGGCCATGCTGTAGGAGCGCGAGCCGTAAGTCCCCTGTCCGTACGGGGCCTTGAGCGTGTCCCCCTCGTACACCTGGACCTGCGCCGGGTCGATGCCGAGTTCGTCGGCGGCGACCTGCGCGAAGACGGTGCCGTGGCTCTGGCCGGTGGAGGCGGAGCCGACGGTGACGGTGACCTCGCCGGTCGGGTGGACGCGGATGTTCGCGCTCTCCCAGGTGCCGCCGAGCATGCCCTCCTTGGACATCCGGGTGGAGGGGCCGACCCCGCAGATCGCCACGTAGGAGGCGATGCCGACGCCGAGCCGTTTGCCGCGGGCGCGGGCCTCGGTCTTGCGGGCGGGCATGTCGGCGTAGCCCGAGAGCTCGATGGCCCGGTCGAAGTTGAGCTGGTAGTCGCCCGAGTCGTAGGTCCAGCCGAGGCCGTTGTCGTACGGGAACTTCTCCTTCGGCACCAGGTTCTTGCGGCGCACCGCCGCCGGGTCCATGCCGATCTCGGAGGCGTAGCGGTCCACGAGCCGCTCCATCAGGAACGCGGCCTCGGCGCGCCCGCTGCCGCGCTGGGCGCCGAGCGAGACGGTGTTGGTGAAGGCGGCGTAGACCTCGCAGAAGGCGGCGTCGATGTCGTACATGCCGCTGATGGAGCGGCCCATCAGGGCGGTGGCGACGCCGGGGCCGATGGTGGAGGGGTAGGCGCCGAGGTTGGCGTAGCTCGTGCAGCGCGCGGCGGTGATCCGGCCGTCGCGGGTGCCGGCCAGGGTCACGTGCTGGCGGTGGTCGCGGCCCTGGACGGTGGAGTTCATCAGGCCGGTGCGGGTGTCGACCCATTTCACGGGCCGGCCGAGCGCCTTGGAGAGCAGCAGGACCAGCGGCATGTCGGGGTACAGGTACCCCTTGGTGCCGAAGCTGCCGCCGACCGTCGGGGCCACGACCCGGAGCTTGTTGAAGGGGATGCCGAGGACCAGCGCGGAGAGCAGGAAGCGGTGGTTGTGCGGGCCCTGGGTGGAGGCGTACAGCGTGTACTCGCCGGTGGCTGCGTTGTAGTCGCCGACCGCGCCCCGCGGCTCGATGGGGCTGTTGATGGTGCGCTGGTTGACCAGGTCCAGGTCGACGGTGACCTCGGCAGCGGCGATGGCCGCGTCGGTGCGGTCCTTGTCGCCGCAGGTCCAGTACGCGTTCAGGTTGCCGGGGACGGCCTCGTGGAGCTGGGGGGCGCCTTCGGCGAGGGCCTCGTCGGCGCGGGTCACCACGGGCAGCGGCTCGTACTCGACGGAGATGGCGGTGAGCGCCGCGGCGGCCTGGCGCGGGGTCTCGGCGACGACCACGGCGATGGGGTCGCCGACGTGGCGCACGGTGTCGCCGGACAGTACCGGGCGGGAGCCGGGAAGTCCGTAGGGGTGGGGCGGGAAGTGGCTCTCGACCCCGCCGGGTATCCAGATGCAGGGCAGCGGCATGACGTCGGTGAAGTCGGCCGCGGTGGCCACCTTCAGTACGCCCGGCAGCTGCTCGGCGGCCTTGGTGTCGATGGAGAGGATCTTCGCGTGGGCCACGGGGCTGCCGAGGATCGCCATGTGGGCGGTGCCCGGCAGGTCGATGTCGCCCACGTACGTGGCCTCGCCGCGCAGGAGCTGCGGGTCCTCACGGCTGTCCAGCGGCTGTCCGAGCACGCCGCCCCCTTGGGGCGAGGTCTCCCCCGTCACTGTGGTCATCTCCGTCACCCCTCCTGTCCGGACGCGGCGGCGGTGGCCGGCTGCGCGGGGGCGTCCGCGCGGGCGGCGGAGCAGGCGCGCTGCACGCCCCGTACGACGCTGTGGTAGCCCGTGCAGCGGCACAGGTTGCCGGTGAGCCACTCGCGGATCTCGGGCTCGGTGGGGGCCTCGCGGTCGCACGTGTTGTCGACCAGTTCACCCAGGGCCATGACCATCCCGGGGGTGCAGAAGCCGCACTGGGTGCCGTGCTCCTGGCGCAAGGCCTCCTGGAGGCCGGTGAGTTCACCGCCGGGGGTGGTGACCCCCTCGATGGTGGTCACCGCGGAGCCGGCGGCTGCTGCGGTGAGGATCAGGCAGCTCTTGACGGAGCGGCCGTCGAGCCGGACGACGCAGGTGCCGCACTGACCGGTGTCGCAGCCGACCTTGGTGCCGGTCAGTCCGAGGCCCTCGCGGAGCCGTTCCACGAGCAGTTCGTTCGGCTGCGCCGAGAACTGCTCGGGTCTTCCGTTGACGTTCAGTGAGAGGTCCATGCCAGCGCCTGCGCTTCCGTGAGCGGCCGGTTGAAGAGGGGCCCGCCGGGCTGTTGGAGAATTCCTCCGGAGTGCAGCGGACCGGTGTCCACGGGAGCGAATCCGAGATCCGTGATGATTCCCGCGACTATTTCTTTGGCTTTTCCGTCGTCGCCCGCCGTGAAATGGGCCAGACGCGGGCCCGGCGCGGTGCCGGCGACGGCGAGCGTCTCGAAATGCATGGTGTTCAGGGATTTCACGATCCGGGTCCCCGGATACCATTCGGCGACGAGTTCGCTGGATCCCCGGCCGCCGAGGTCCCGGGCGTTGCCGGGGCCGTCGAACGCGTTGGTGGCGTCCACCAGCACGCTGTCCCGTACGGCTTCCTGGGGCAGCAGCCCCTGCACGCCGTCGAACGGGACCATCAGGACGAGGACTTCGGCCCGGGCCGCGGCCTCGGC
>NZ_JBHVYI010000162.1:0-10090 GCF_042880975.1 Streptomyces sp. NPDC058289 | reverse complement strand
GTCCTGAGGGGCGGCCTTGCTCAGGGAGGAGCGTCAGCCGGTGCAGCCGGGAACCGTGCCGGCAGGGCTGCAGTTGTTCGGCCGGTTGGCCCGGACGTCATCACCGTTCAGGGTGAGGGCGCCGGACGCCTTGAAGATGCCGCCGCCGTCACCCGCCCGGTTCTTGCTGATGGTGTTCTCCTCCAGCGTCGTGCGACCCAGCCCCTCGGAGCCTCCGGAGTGGTACAGGCCGCCGCCCTGCGCGGTGCCGTTCTTCGCGGTGACCGCATTGCGCAGGATCTTGTTGCGCTTGGCCGTCAGACTGCCGCCGTCGGGGTTGTCGAGGCCGCCGCCCTGAGCCGTGCCGCCCGCCGCCTCTGCCGTATTGCCGGTGATGTGGCTGTCGGTCAGGTCGAGGGCGCCGAAGGGGCCCACGCGGACACCGGCACCGCGGGCGGTCCCGTTCTCGGCGACGGCCCGGTTGCCGCTGATCTTCACGCCGCTCACGGTCATCAGCGCGTTGTTGGCGATGCCGGCGCCCTGGGCGACACCGTGCGGTGCGTCCGAGGTGTTGTCCGAGACGGAGCCGCCGGTGAGGGTCATCCTGCCGGGCGCCGGGATGCCGTTGGACACGGTGGCGCGTGCGATCCCGCCCCGGGCGAAGGAGCGGTTCTTGCTGATGACCGTGTTTTCGACGGTGGTCTCGGCGAAGCTGATGATGCCGGCCCCGAACGCGAAGCTCTGGGTGTCCTCGGTGACGGTCGCCGTGTTCCCGGTGAGCCGTGAATCGGTGACCGTGAGCGGACCGTCGTTGGCGATGGCGCCGCCCGCGGCAGCGCTGCCGATGTCGCTGCCGCTGTAGATGACGTGGTTCGCGGTCACCTCGGTCTCGCTCACGCTGCCGGTACCCGGGTTGTCGATGCCGCCGCCCTGGGCGTACACGTCGGACCGTGACGTGTTGCCGGTGATCTTGCTGCGGGTCACGCTCATCTTTCCGGTGTTGGAGATGCCGCCGCCGCAGGCCAGCCCGGGTGGGTCGGGGAAAGCGGGGCAGTCCGTGGCGAAGCCGCCGCTGATCGTCGTCCGGGTGAGCGTGAGGTTTCCCGTGGTGCCGACGAGGACGATCCGGAACTTCGGCACCTTGTGCCCGCGCTCGTCCCGCCTGATCGTGGCCCCCCGCCCGTCGATGGTGATCTCACTGGTGATCACCGGTAGCCCGTTGCCGGGGTTCACGGGGTCCGGCGTCGTCAGCTTGTACGTGCATCCGCGCGCCAGCTGGAGGGTGTCCGGCCCGGGCGAGCCGTTCGCGGTGTTGATCGCCGCGACGAGATCGGGAACCGAGCAGCGAACCTGCACCGTGGCGGCGTGGGCGGCGGGGGCGGGGACCGCCACCAACGCGCCCGCCACGAGACCGAGGACGGCTGAAACGTGCCGACGAGACATCGGGGGACTCCTCCTTCTGCGCTGTGGGGCCGGCCGGCAGCGGACCGCAACCAGCCGAGCCCAGCCGACCATGCGCGATCACCGTCGGCTTCCCGGCTTGATCCATACAGGCGCGCGGACACCCCGGACGGATCACGAAGGCGTGCGAATGGGCCAAGGGGCAGGGAGGAGTCACCGGCAGGGGGACCCGGCCGGTGACCGGTCCGCAGGAGCCCAGGAGGTGCAGGGCAGGCCCTGAGGAGGTCAGGAGGTGACGGGCCCTCAGGAGCTCAGGAGGTCTCGCGCTGGACCAGGATCGCCTCTATGTCGGGTACGGGCGCCGTGCTGCCCGTTTCGACCAGCTCGTGCACGGCGTCGGCGACCATGGCCGGCGAGGCCAGTTCCAGGCGGATGGAGGTCAGCGGGGGTTCCTGGAGCGAGGAGAGGACCAGGTCGTCGGAGCCCACGACCGCCACGTCCTGTGGTACGGAGATCCCCTCGGCCCGCAGCGCGTGGAGCAGCAGGGCGGCGTACTCGTCGTTGTACGCGAACACGGAGTCCAGCCCGAGGCTCCGCCAGCGCCGGGCCAGCGCGGTCGCGGACTCCCGGGTGTAGGAGAGCTCCACCGGGGTCACGGTGGCCATGTGGCGGGCGGCTACGGATTCGGCGCCGGCGAGCCGCGGCCCGGCGAACAGGCCGAGGCCGCGTTCCTGGGGCATGACCACGCCGATACGCGTCCGGCCGCGCGCGATCAGGTGCTCGGCGGCGGTGGCGCCGATGAGGGCGTGATCGAAGCCGATGGTGTGCACGCCCGGTACGGGGTGGGCGGCGAAGGCGATCAACCCCCGTACCCCGGCGCGCCGCAGCAGCTCGGCGGCCTGCGCGGTGAGGCGGTCGCCGTCGAGGGCGATGACGGCCGCCGGACGCAGCTCGGCCCAGGCGCGCGCAGCGTCGAGGGGGTCGGTGAAGCGCCCCGCGTGGAGGACCGCGGTGTAGCCGTGCCGGTCCAGCTCGCTGTGCAGGTCGTCGACCCAGTCGCTGACGAGGCGGCCGACCGCGGAGATCGACGAGGGCATCAGGACGAGATTGCTGCGGCCGGCCCGCAGGGACCGGGCCGCGGCGTGAGGTACGTAGCCGAGCTGCCGGGCGGCGTCGAGGACGCGCGCGCGGGCGGCTTCGCCGACGCGGTGGCCCTGGGTGTCGTTGAGGACGAAGGAGACCGTGGCGCGGGACACCCCGGCGAGGCGGGCCACGTCGGCGCTGGTCGGGGACGCCGGGACGGGAGTGTCTTTGGCCATGACGTCGATCGACGCTCCTTTTGATCGGCTCGATGCCTTCCCTTCGAAGGTTACACGAGTTATATCAAGGGAGCGCTGGCCCGCCCGGATGGGCGGGGCGCTTGCGGGGGCCTCGTGGGGCGGGTCTACTCGGGCCGGGCGAGCGCCCCCTCGTGCAGGCGCAGGGAGTCCCCGGCGAGGTCGTCGAGCGCGGTGACCACGGAGTCGAAGCGCATCGTGGTGCGGGTGTCCTTCTCGTACGGGTTCCACGTCGGCATGTCCGGATGGTTCGGGTCGCCGGTACGGACGAAGGCGATCCAGGCCTCGTGCATGGTGTGCGCGAGCCCGTCCCGGACGGCGGGGTCGAGCCCGGCCGTCAGGGGTGCGTGGGCCCACTGGTCGAAGTTGGCGAAGGCGAAGGGCAGTTCGAGGCAGTGAGCGGCCCCGAGCCGGCCGTCGTAAACGGCGGCGGGGAGGTCGAACTGGTAGGCCCACACCGGACGGCCCGCCGCGGCCCGAGCTTCGGCCAGCCGGAGGGCGGGCACGCGGAAGAGCTCGTCGGTGATGAGGTCCATCAGGACGCCGGCCGGCCCGTTCCCCGGCCGGGCGCGCTCGTACGCCGCGTACACACCGGGGGCGGCTTCGGGGCCGAAGGTGTCCGCGATTCGTGCGGTCACCTGTTCCCGGTCGGCAGCTCCGTAGGCCTCGTTCAGCGCGAATCCGAAGTTGGCCTCCTCCCGGGTCCATCCGATCATCACGTCGATGTCCGCGGCGGCGCCGTGCAGCAGGGCCTGCGCCGGGTGGCGGGGCAGGGTGACGCCGTCCACCACGGGCAGGAACGGCGTGGGCCAGTACCCCCAGCGCGTCGTCAGGGCGAAGAGCCCGCCCATGGCCCCGATCAGCTCGGGCCAGGGTACGGCGCGCAGCTCGGCCAGGGTCTTGACCCCGGCGAGCTCCAGGTACGCGGCGGTGCGCTCCCGGTAGGCGTCGGGCGCGGGGAGGTCCAGACCGAACGGCGGGCTCATCAGGATCACCCGGCGGATCAGTTCCCGGGCCTCGGGGAGTCCGGCGAGGGCGGCGGTGGACACGGCGCCGCCCGACTGGCCCGCGACGGTGATCGAGTCCGGGTCGCCGCCGAAGGCGGAGATGTTCTCCCGTACCCAGCGCAGGGCGGCGAGCTGGTCGGTCAGCCAGTGGTTGGCGCCGGAGCCGTCCGGGTCGTCCCCGGTGCCGGTCTCGGTGCCGGTGTAGAGGTAACCGAGCGGCCCGATCCGGTAGTTGATGCTGACGACGACCAGGTCCCCGTCGCGGGAGAAGGTCGCGCCGGAGTAGTTGGGCAGTGACCCGGAGCCGGAGACGAAGCCGCCGCCGTGGATCCAGAGCAGCACCGGCCGCCGGGCGTCGTCGACGGCGGGAGTCCAGATGTCGAGGGTCAGGCAGTCCTCGTCGAAGGGCGGCGACCCGTGTCCGCCGAGGACGGGGTCGCCGCCCTCCATGTACATCTGCGGGGCGCTGGGCCCGTCGGCGGTCGCGTCCCGGGTGCCGCTCCAGCCCGGATGCGGCCGCGCGGCCTGCCATCGCAGCTCGCCGACCGGGGGTGCGGCGTAGGGCACGGCCCGGAAGACGGCGAGCCCGTCCTCGACCGCGCCGCGGAGCGGGCCCGCGGGCGGATGCGCCACGGGGTGATCGGGTCCTGGGGTGGGTGCCATGAGTCGATCCTTCCTGGGCCGCGCGCCGAACGCGCGCCGACCCGTCGAGAATATGGCGTGAATTCTACGATCGTCAATGTTTCGCGATAGCGGGACTGGTGGGCGGATGCGTCCTGCGGGCCGGGGGACAGCCGAGCGCGGCCGGTCCGCACGAGCGGAAACCCTGCGCTGGGCGATTTCCTGTGAGGGACAATGCTCGGCATGACGACTTGAAGAGCACCGGCCGGGCGGCAGCATTGGCGGAAGGTCGGGACCTGGGACACGATTCTCGACCGTGGCCGACGAGTGTGTGCCGCCTGCGGAACGTCCGTCTGCTCGTACCAGTACCGCTTCTATCCGCCCGAGTCCTCGAAGTTCGAGCGCTGCATCGGCCTCGCCTGGTGTTCCAGTTGCAGGGTCTACTCCGGCAACATGGTCCACGTCCCGCGCAAGCGGGTCCTGGTCGACCTCTTCTCCTCTCTGTCGGCGGAGCAGCGAGACCGAGTTCTCCGTTCGGAAACGCGGGTCATCGAGTTCCTGGACCGTCAGGTCCGGGGAGGCCGAGGTTAGGGCCCGTCGGCCGGCCGCGATCCGGAGAAGCCGCGGCCACGCTGCACGGCTCGTCCGCGTAGACGTCGGCGATCCAGTGGCGCAGCCGGTCTCCTTCGCAGCGGGTCTCCTTCGCGGCTGGTCATGATGGCCGCGCAGGTGCGGACGTGGCCCGCGGCGGCCGCGTGCTCGGGTCGGCCGGCCGGCAGTGGCTTCAGCCGCCGCGGGCCGGCCTTGCGTGGGTGGTACGGGTGGCACGGGTGGCGCCCGGACGGGCGTGCTGCATGCCGGGCTCGCTGGGGATGACTCGCGTCGCCCGGACTTGGTGTGCCGGAGCGCCCTACGGAGGTGGCCCGCATGGCCCTCATGGCCCGCCGGGACGGTGCCGGCAGGCCGCGCGCCCGTGGGATGGGAGCCTGGGTCGGACCGTCCGTGACCGTCCCGGACCATCGCGGAGGTCCGTCACATCCAGAGGGTGTCGGACGCCATGCGTTCCGCCTCCGTCTCCAGCAGGCGTGCGAACGCCCGCCACAGGAGCAGGCAGGCTCCCACGGCGACCAGGGCGCCGGCGAAGGTGTCGCTCAGCCACTGGGCGTGCTGCCAGGTGCGGCTCCACATCATGGCGCCGGTGTAGCCCGCGCCGAACAGCCACCACCAGCGCCGGCTGCCCGGCGGGAACAGCACCACCGCGGCCGCGATCACGAGAGCCACCGCGCTGAAGACCTGGCCGGACGGGTACGAGCCGTCGTTGACCAGGGTCCAGGTGTGCGGGGGCCGCGGGCGGTCGGCCAGCTGCTTGAGCGGGAGGACCAGGAGCACGTTGGCCAGGACGGCCGTGGAGAAGACGAAGAGCGCCGACCGCCAGCGTCCGTACATGCACAGGCAGCCCATCAGCAACAGCGGCACGACCGTGCCCAGCGGCCCGCCCAGGCGGTCGAGCACCGTGGCGAAATCGCTGGCGGTGTCGGCGGGCGACCCCTTCAGCGAAGCGTCCCAGGCGTCGTCGAGGCCCTGGAAGAAGGGCCGTTTGTCCAGGCGCAGGAGCAGTCCCGTGAGCACGGACAACAGGGTCAGAGCCACGCCCCAGGCGAGGGCGTACCGGGGCGGAGGTGCAGGGACCGGGCGCCGGGGAGGCCGGGTGGGGATCGGAGGCGGGGTGAAGGCGTGATCGGGGAAGCCGGGGAAGCCGGACATGGAGGAACCTTTCGCGGCCGCCTCCCCGGGTGATGGGGGAGCGTGGGAAGGCGGCGGACGGGCGCGAAGCGCGGGGACGGAAGGGAGCGAGCGGACGCGCCGACGGGCGCGTGCGGAGGGGGTTCGTGGAGCTGTGCGGCGGAGGCGGCTGCGCCGATGGCGATGGCGATGGCGGCGTGCGGAACGGGATGGGCCGAGCCGAGCAGTGGCGGGGTGCGGACGGGGATCCGTGGAGGCGAGGTGGGGTGTGGCGAGTACGGGGAGGTGCGGAGGCGTGTGCGCCGACGGGAGCGCACCGAGGCCACTGCGGAGTGGTGCGGTAGGGGACGGACGGACGGGCGGAGTCGAGTGGAAGTGGCGTGGGAGGCGGGCGAAGGTCTGTGGAAGGGAGCCGACGGGCCCGGATGGATGGGTGCTGTACGGGTCCGAGCGGCAGGGGGTGCAGGTGGCGCAGGTCTCCGCAGGTCCGCCGGGCGGGCCCCAGGTGCGGACATGAGCAGAAGCGGCCCCGGCGGGCCGAGTCGGCCGGATCGGTCCAGTCGGCCGGACCGGCCGAGTCGCCCGAACGCTCCGGGGTCCCCGAGTCGATCGAGCAGTGTGGGTTGCCCTGGTCAGCCCACCGGCCGAGCTGCCGAGAGTGCCTGAGCCGGCCGAAGCCGCCCGAGCTGGCCGACGCCTTAGCTGGCTGAGGCTGCCCGAGCTGGCCGAAGCCGCCCGAGCCGGCCGATTCGCTCGGGTTGACCGAGCCGCCTGAGCTCCCGGGGTTCCCAGCCGACCGAGTCGACCGAGCGGTCCGGGGTCCCGGAGTCGATCGAGCACTCTGGGTTGCCCCAGTCGGCCCACCGGCCGAGGCTCCGAGAGTGCCCTAGCCGGCCGAAGCCGCCCGAGCTGGCCGAAGCCGCCTGAGCTAGCCGAGGCTGCCCGAGCTGGCCGAAGCCGCCTGAGCTCCCGGGGTTCCCGGCCGGCCGAGTCGCCCGAACGCTCCGGGGTCCCCGAGTCGATCGAGCACTCTGGGTTGCCCTGGTCAGCCCACCGGCCGAGCCGCCGAGAGTGCCCGAGCTGGCCGAAGCCGCCCGAGCCGCCCGAGCCGCCCGAGCCGCCTTAGCTGGCTGAGGCTGCCCGAGCTGGCCGAGCCGCCTGAGCTCGCCGAGGCTGCCCGAGCTGGCTGAAGCCGCCCGAGCCGGCAGATTCGCTCGGGTTGACCGAGCCGCCTGAGCTCCCGAGGTTCCCAGCCGACCGAGTCGACCGAGTCGCCCGAGCGGTCCGGGGTCCCGGAGTCGATCGAGCACTCTGGGCTGCCCCAGTCGGCCCACCGGCCGAGGCTCCGAGAGTGCCCCAGCCGGCCGAAGTCGCCCGGGCCGTGAGGGGTGTCCCAGTCACCCGAGTCGGCCGAGCCGCCCGGGCCGCAAGGTGTGTCCCAGGCGGCCGAGCTGGCCGAGCCGCCCGAGTCGAGCGGGCTCGGTCGGTCCAGTCGCCTGAGCCGCCCGATCTGCCTGAGCCACTGGGGGTAGCCGGAGGTAGCCGAGCAGCCCGTGCCGCCGGAGGCGGCCGAGTCGCCTCAGTCGCCCGGGTCGCGAGGTGTGTCCCAGTTGGCCGAGTCGCCCGAGTTGAGCGGGCCCGTCGGTCCAGCCGCCTGAGCCGCCCGATCTGCCTGAGCCACCGGGGGTGGCCGGAGTTAGGCGAGTCGCCCGTGCCGCCGGAGGTAGCCGAGCAGCCCGTGCCGCCGAGTTGGCCGAGCCGCCCGAGTCGAGCGGGCTCGGTCGGTCCAGCCGCCTGAGCTGCCCCATCTGCCTGAGCCACCGAGGGTAGCCGGAGGTCGGCGAGCGGCCCGTGCCGCCGGAAGTAGCCGAGCAGCCCGTGCCGCCGGGGTAGCCGGAGGTGTCGGAGCCGCCCCGGGGTGCGCTGCCCCTGGGCATGCCGGCGGGGCGGTTGGGTCGCAGGGGTGGGTGGGGTCCGCCGGGGTGCGGCGGGTGCGGTGCGGAGTATTGCGGAAGCGTGACCGTCGCCACAAGGGCAAGAGGGTTCTCGGCCGGGCTTGACCCGTCCGGAGGCCGCATTTAGTTGGTTACACGTGATCGACCTGGACTTCGTCTAGGGGTCACGATCTGTACGGAGGCCTGCGCCAACCCTTGGCGAGACCGGGGAACGAGTGCTACACAGTGTCCAAGCACCTGAAGTGACACGTGTAACAACACCCAAACATCGTGTCGGCCGCATGGCGTCACACCGCCCGGCGCCACACCACACAGCACCGCAGGGCAACGCACCACACAGCACCGCATCCCCATCCCACCGCATCCCCATCGCACCGCACCGCAGGCACCGCACGCACCGCGCCAAGCAATCGCACCGCGTCAGCCGCCTCGCGCTCGGCGCGGCATTCCCCCGGCGACGCCCTCGTGCGCGACAGCGCCCTCGGCGTCGCCGCCCTCCCCGCGCACCGCACCGGCGGTCCCCCCACGCCACCTCCCCGCTCCGTCCCCCGAGGAGTCGTCATGGCTACGAACGAGATCATCGACCCGCCCGTCCCGGCGGATCCCGAACCCTCCCGCGGACGCGGGCTCCTGCTCCTCCTCCTGGTCGCGAACTCCGCGATGATGGCCGTCTACATGGGCGTCGGATCCGTCCTCCTGCCCACCCAGATCGCCGCGATCGCCGGCGACGACAAGGTGGCCGTGCTGGGCCTGATCGGCGGCATCAGCGCGATCTTCGCGACCGCGTTCAACCCCATCGCCGGCGCCCTCTCCGACCGCAGCGGCCGCCGCAACCCCTGGGTGCTGGGCGGTGCGATCGGTTCGCTCGTGGGCCTCGCCGTCGTCGGCAGCGTCAGTACCGCCCTGCTCGTCGGGATCGGCTGGTGCCTGGTCCAGGCGACCATGAACATCTACCAGGCCGCCGTCACCGCGATCGTGCCCGACCGGGTGCCCGCCGCCCGGCGCGGTACCGCGTCCGCGCTGGTGGGACTGGGCCTGCCCATAGGCGGTACGGTCGGCGTGCTGATCGCCTCCCAGACCTCGGAGCACCTGCGCACCGGCTACCTCGTCTTCGGCGGGGTCATCGCCGGAGCCGCGCTGCTGCTCACCACCTTCTGCCGGGACGTACCGAGATCCGAGCCCGCACCGGACGCGCCGGCCGCCCCCAAGGGGGCCCAGCTCAAGGCCTTCCTCTCGGCGCTCGCCAACCACGACTTCCGGTGGGCCTTCATCGGGCGCGCCCTGATGGTCCTCGGATACTTCTCGGTGGTCGGATACCAGCTCTACATCCTGGGCGACCACATCGCGCTCCCCGCAGGGCTGGCCCCGCCCGCCGCGATGGCGATCCTCACCCCGGTGTCGATGGTCGCGATGGCCGTCTCCACCGTGGTCGGCGGGTTGCTGTCCGACCGCTGGAACCGCCGCAAGGTGTTCGTCGGCCTCTCGGCGGCCCTCGCCGGGCTGGTCATGGTGGTCCCCGTCGTCAGTCCGACGTGGACGGGCATGCTCGTCTTCAGCGCGCTCAACGGCCTGGCCTTCGGATGCTTCATGGCCGTCGACACCGCGCTCGTCACCCTGGTGCTGCCCCGGGCCGAGGATGCCGCCCGTGACATGGGCGTACTGAACATCGCCAACGCGGGGCCCCAGATCATCGCCCCGTTCGTCGCCTCCGCCGTGGTCACCACCCTGGGCGGGTACACCCCGCTGTTCCTGGTCGGCGGCGCGCTCTCGCTGATCGGCGCCCTCGCGATCCTTCCCATCCGCAGCGTGCGCTGATCCCACCGGGTCCCCTACGGGTCGGTCCCCTACGGGTCGGTCCCCTACGGGTCAGTCCCCTACGGGTCCGGTCCCCTACGGGCCCCTGCACCCCCGGGTTGCCTTCGACCTCCGGGCCGCCCCTCCCGGGCGGCGGCCCGGTCCGCACTCCGGCGGGGGGGGGGCGCGGGGGGCGGGGGCCCCCCGGGGCCGCCCCCCCCCCCCCCCCCCCCCCCCCGCCCGAGGCCCGACA
>NZ_JBHVYI010000161.1:0-10132 GCF_042880975.1 Streptomyces sp. NPDC058289 | reverse complement strand
GCCCCAGACCCCGGTCCTCAAGCGCCGGACGGCTGAATTGGCTGCGCCCGGCTCGCCTCGAGCCCCGCCCCGGTTCTCAAGCGCCGGACGGCTGAATTGGTTGCGCCCGGCTCGCCTCGAGTCCCGCCCCGGTTCTCAAGCGCCGGACGGCTGAATTGGCTGTGCCCGGCTCGCCTCGAGTCCCGCCCCGGTTCTCGAGTGCCCAACGGCTGAAAGGGACGGACATGGCTCCGGGGCCGCCCGGGGGCGGCCCCGGAGGGGTGGGGCGGGGTGGGTTAGAGGTACGGGCCCGAGCGGACCGCGCCGTGGGGGCCGTCCTCGTCGTCCTCGTGGGAGGAGCCGGGCGGGAGGGCGCGGCGCATCTGTTCCAGCTGGGCCCGCGCCGCCATCTGCTGCGCGAACAGGGCCGTCTGGATGCCGTGGAACAGACCTTCCAGCCAGCCCACCAACTGGGCCTGGGCGATCCGCAGTTCCGCCTCGGACGGGATCGCCTCCTCCGTGAAGGGAAGGGAGAGCCGCTCCAGTTCCTCCACCAGCTCGGGAGCCAGGCCGTCTTCCAGCTCCTTCACCGACGCTGCATGAATGTCCTTGAGACGGACCCGGCTGGCCTCGTCCAGAGGTGCGGCGCGTACCTCTTCCAGGAGTTGCTTGATCATGCTGCCGATCCGCATGACCTTGGCGGGCTGTTCGACCATCTCCGTCACCGGGACCTCGCGCGACTCGTCATCGGCGCCGCCGACCGGCATCCCGTCCTGCCCCACGATCAGGCCGTGCGGGGGGCTGTCCTGCGACCGTTCACTCCTCGGCATCTCCATGCCGTCATTCTCTCGCACACCTTCGTACTCACACGGTGTGCCCCCGCACGGGCGTGATCCACCCTGTGCGGGGGCACCAACCGGTACCGGAAACGTCAGACCTCGCGGCGGGCCAGTGCTCCGCTCGAACGGGTGACCAGGGCCGCCAGCAGCGCCGCGCCCACCGGGACGACGATCAGCAGGCCGCCCAGCGTGGCCCACGGCACCGAGATCGGGATGTACGGAATGGCCTCGGAGGCGGCCGAGTAGCCGTTCTCGATGCCGTGCCGGACCAGATCGGCCGCGGCCCGCCGCTCGGTGAGCCGGAGCCCGACCGCGGGCAGGATCCCGGCGGCCGATCCGAGGACCACGCCCATCAGGGCGACCACCCCGCACTGGAAGCCGCTGAGCGTGCGCCGCACCCGCGGCGGTGCACCGACGGCGGCCAGGGTCTTCAGGTCGCCCTCGGCGTCCGCCTGGGCCAGGCCGGTGGCGATGCCGGCCGCGCCGATGGTGACCAGGCCCGCGAAGACGGTCAGGACGAGCATGACGAGGCTGTCGCCGCCCTCGTAGCCCTTCTCGATCTTCAGGTTCGTGTCCATGCCCAGTTTGTCGAGGGCCCCTGCGAGCCGCTGGCGCTGCTCGGAGCTCGCGCCACCGTCGAGGGTGAAGTACGAGCCGAAGGGGACGGAGGCGATCCCGGCGCTCTTCGCGGCCGCGGGCGGCAGCACCAGCTCCACGCCGTAGCCCTTCACCGATTCGGGTAGCTGGTACGCGGCGAAGACCTTGTCCTGGCCGGCTCCCGGCTCATCGGGGGCGGATCCGGGGGCGGGCTCGCCCCGGCCCATGATCAGCCGGACGGTGACCTTGTCGGCGAGCACGTTCTGCTTCTTGAAGGAGACGGCCTTGCCCGCCTTCAGTGCGGCCACCGCGCCCGGGTCCTCGACGGCCAGGACGGACAGCAGCTTCTCGTCGGCGACGACCAGGGAGTTCTGGACCCCGAAGTGGTCGTACTGGCACCGCCAGTCGTTGCGCAGCTCCTTCCGTTGGGCCAGGGTGAACGAACTCGGCCCGTTCTCGGCCCCGTAGAGCGGGCAGCGCTGCGCCTTCGGGATGATGATCTCGGCCCGCCCGCACTCCGGGCTGTCGCCGTACGGGGTGCAGCCCGGCTTGCCGACGACGGGCCGCTCCACGTCGGCCCGTACGGCCACCGGGAGTTCCTTCGTCAGGGTCTCGCGCATCGCGGGTACGTCCCGGTACGCCGTGAACTCGTTGGTCTCGATCAGCCCGGTGCCGAAGGGCAGGCTGGCGACGTACTCGTGCCGCGCCTGGATCTCCTTGCTGTGCTGGTACGTGGCCACGGCGACGGTGCCGGCGACGGCGGCCAGTACGGCGGCCACGGCCGGCGCCGTACGTCCCCGGTTGCGGACGGCGTCGCGCAGCGCGAGGCGGGGCGACAGCGGCAGCCACCGGCCGGCCCGGCCGAACAGGCCGACCAGGGTGGGGGTGAGGGCGACGACGCCGAGCTCGGCGATGGCGCTGCCGCCCGCGACGACGGTGGCGCCCATTTTGGAGACGGTGCCGAACAGGGCGATGGCGGCCCCGCCCGCGATGGCGAGCAGGCCGAGGACGGGCAGCACCCGGTTGGCCCGGCGCACGCCGCGGCGGCCGGTGAGGGAGGCCAGCACGGTCTGCCGGGAGGCGTTGACGGCCGGGACGATCGCGGCCAGCAGCCCGGTCAGGATGGCGAGCAGGCCGATGGCGAGGAGCTCCAGCGGGCGGACGTCGAAGCTGCCGAACCGCTTGCCGATCGTCCCCTCCAGCACCGGGCGGAGCCCGACGGTGAGGGCGATGCCGAGGGCGGTGCCGCTGACGGCCGCCGCGGCGCCGATGACGAGGCCGCCGGAGAGCACGATGGCCCGGATGTGCCGCCGGTCACCGCCGTTGGCGCCGACCAGGCCGAGCTGGCGGCGCGAGCGCCGGGCGCCGACCGCGAAGGCGGGTCCGGCCAGCAGGCAGATCTCCAGCATGGCGAGGCCGACGACGGTGGAGACGATCGCGAGTTCGGTGGGTCCGATCATGGATCCGGGCCGCCAGGCGTCCCTGGGCTGCTCGGTGTAGAGCGGCACCTCGGAGTCGGCCGGCGGGTTCAGCAGCACGGCGCGGGACTCGACGAGGAGGTGCTGCTTGGCGTTGGTCTCCTTGACCATGTTCCACGTGAAACCTTCGCCGCCGACCTTCACCAGGTACTCGTCCTGGGCGTGCACTCCCGTGCCGCCGGCGGCCTTCAGGTCCCGGTCGAGCGGGGCCAGCAGGGTCCCGGGCGGGGCGAGGAGCTGCGCCGACTTCAGGGCGTCGGGCAGCTCGTAGACACCGACGATCTTGTACGAGGTCTTCGACTCGCGCGGGGTCACGCTGGAGCCGAGGAAGTACCCGGACTCCTCCAGGAACGCGCCGGTGGCGAGGATCTCGCCCGCCGCCTGCGGCAGCCGGCCGCGCTCCAGCGTCCACAGGCCCTTGACCAGCGGGCTCGCCGGGTCCACCTCGCGCAGCTCGGTGTCCAGGATCCCGTACCGGGTGCGGACCTTGGCGTAGGAAATGCTGTCCTTGACGGATTGGGATCCGGCCGGGAGCTGGGGCGCGGCGGTGACCTGGTCCGGGCCGCCGGCGCTCGGCTGGTAGTCGTCGTATCCGCCGACGGGGGCGTAGCTCTGGGCGTCGGGGGCCTGGTAGATGGGCGTGCCCATGTGCGGGTCGCGCACCTTGGCGTCGGCGGCGCCGAGCACCCGTACGGCGCGCTGCTCGGGGGAGAGCTCCGAGCTGCGCACGGTGAGGTCGACGGCGCTCACGCCGACGATCGGCAGGGCGATCATGGCCAGGACGAGGGCACTGCGGCCCTTGGAGCGCCAGGCGTCGCGGCGGGCTATTCGGATCGCCGCGATCCAGGAGTGGTACGCGGAGATCACTGAGCGGCCGCCTGCCCGGAGAGCAGGGAGTCGGCCTGGCTGCGCAGGGTCTCGTCGACGACGCTGCCGTCGCGCAGGAACACCACGCGGTCGGCCCACGCGGCGAAGCGCGGCTCGTGGGTGACCAGGATGCCGGCCGCGCCGGCGTCGCAGCGCGAGCGCAGCAGGGCGAGTACGGACTCCCCGGTCTCGGAGTCCAGGGCGCCGGTCGGCTCGTCGGCGAGGACCAGGCGGCGGTCGCCGACCAGCGCGCGGGCGATGGCCACGCGCTGCTGCTGGCCGCCGGACATCTCGTCGGGGAAGCGGTCGGCGAGCTGTCCGAGGTTCATCTCCTCCAGGGCCGCGAGCGCGGAGACCCGGGCCTTGCGGGCGGAGACGCCGTCGAGTTCGAGCGGCAGGGAGACGTTCTCCGCGGCGGTGAGCGCCGGGATCAGGTTGTAGTCCTGGAAGACGTATCCGATGCTGCGGCGGCGCAGGGCGGCCAGCTGCTTGCGGCTCGCGGTGGTGATGTCGGTGCCCTCGACGATCACCCTGCCGCGGCTCGGGGTGTCGAGTCCGCCGGCGAGGGTCAGCAGCGTGGACTTGCCGGACCCGGAGGGGCCCATGACGGCGACGAGTTCGCCGGGGTACACGGAGAGGTTGATCCCGCGCAGGGCGTGCACCTCGGTGGCGCCGCTGCCGTGGGTGCGGACGAGTTGGTCCAGTTGCAGTACGGGCTGGTCGGGCATGAAGGGTTCCCCCCTGGGGCGTGGAGCGGTGGTTCAGTCCCGCCGCGTGCGGGCGGTACGGGAAAGGGACCGGTCGGTGGTCGTGGGCGTGGTCGGGGCGGTGGGGGCCTGGCCGGTCCCGGAGGGTTCGGCGGGGCGGTGGCCCGCGCCGTGGCCCTCGGGCGGTTCGGCCTCGGCCGGCGCGCGCTCCCCGCGCGCGGACAGCCGTACGAGCCGGGACTCGCAGTGGTCGAGCCAGCGGGCCTCGGCCTCGGTCTGGAAGATCAGCTGTTCCAGGACCAGCAGCCAGGCGATGTCGTCGCGCTCGCCGGAGCGCCCGCTCTCGATGGCGGCGAGCGCCTGGGCCTTGAGCCGGGTGTAGTCCTGCATGGCCTGGACGGTGGCGTGCCGCTGGGCCTGGATGACCGCGCGGATGTCCACGCCGGGTGCGCCCACGGCCATGGCGAGCTTGATGGCGAGCTCGTCCCTGGGCGGGTTGGCCCGGTCGACGGGACGCTCGTACCACGCGCGCAGTTCGTGGCGTCCGATCTCGGTGATGGCGTACAGGGTGTGCCCGGCGGTGTCCGCGCCGCCGGGTTCGACGAGGCCGTCGCGCTCCAGACGGGCGAGCGTGGTGTACACCTGCCCGACGTTGAGCGGCCAGGTGGAACCGGTGCGGGACTCGAATTCGGTGCGGAGCTGAGACCCGTACCTAGGGCCCCGTTCCAGCAGGGCGAGAAGGCCGTGGCGGATCGACATACTCAGTATGTATACCGAGTATGTACCTTCCCGCAACCATCCTGGGGCCTACATCCCAAGGGGGACCCGGGGGTCGGGGCGGGGGCTACATGCCCCGGCGCAGCCGCATTCCCATGAACCCGAGACCCAGTCCCATCAGGGCGAATCCCGTTCCGAGCGGCAGTATGTGCGCGGCCAGATCGGCGGCCCGCTCGTTCGGCTCGGTGCCGAGCGCGCCGACCATCGGGTTCGCCGGAGGGGCGGAGGGGGTCGCGGGAACCCGCGGGACCGGCTCGGTGCGCGGGCGTGCCGGGACGGGGCGCGCGGCGAGCACGGTCTCGGGATTGGCGGGCTCGCCCACCGGCCGCCCGGGGCGTTCCCGCCCGGCCCCGGCGGAGCTTCCGGCGAGATCCTCGAAGGCCCGGTCCGCCACGTCGGCCGCGGGCGCGGGGTCGTTGGACGACACGGCGACGGGGGTGCCGACGGAAGCGGCGACGGGGGTGCCGACGGAAGCGGTGACGAGGGTGCCGACGGAAGCGGCGGAGGGGATGAAGACGGAAGCGGCGAGGGGGGTGAAGGCGGACGCCGGTGCCGGGGCCGCGGCCTGCGCAGGCGCCGTGATCAGCAGCGCGGCGGTTGCCATCGCTGCCCCGGCGGTCCAGCGCAGCGCGCGGGCGTAGGTCACGGACTCAGATTTACATAACCGGACAAAACCGGCATCCCGTACGGGCCGTTCGGGATGCCGGCCCGTTTTAGAAGCGCGGGTTCTTCACGGAAGCGGAACCGCACAGGCTCCGGTAGCCGGCGTCGTCGAACGCCGCGGCCTCTACGCCGACCCGGTCGATCCCGCGCTTGTCCTGGAGGGTGGTCTCCCAGGTCTGGCTCTTGCCGGCCCCGCGCTTGTTGAAGCGCCAGTGCCAGTCGTGCGAGCCGCCGTGGTGGTCCAGCGTGTAGAGCTGGACCCCCGCGACGCGGGCGTCGTCCGAGGTGTCCACGGACGTGAGCTTGACGTGGACCAGGGTGGAGCGGTTCAGCCACGTCCAGTCGGCGCTGCCGTAGGCGCCGGTGGTCTCGCAGCTGGACGAGGCCCCGGCGGCGGCCGCGGGCGAGACGGCGAGCGCGCCGACCGCCAGCGTCGCGGCGGCGCCGGTGAGGAGACGTACGAGGTTGCGTGCGCGGTTGCGTGCGGGGTGGTGCAACAGGACTCCCGAGGTGCGGCGGGTGTGACCTGCGCGTATGTATCAGAATCGGCGCCCGGCGGGCCAACTCGCTTCACTCTTGCGGGGCGTACCCCCGGGGTGTGCCCGGGGGCCTGCTCCTACTCCGGGTCGCCGGTAGAGATCCACAGGGTGAAGGTGGTGTTCTTCGGGTCGATCTCGTCGCCGCCCGCGGGCTGCTGTTCCACGACGGTCCCCTCGCCGTAGACCGCCTCGTCCCTCGGCTTCGGGTCGTACTTCCAGCCGCCGGCCCGGATGCAGGACTTCACCGAGACCTCGTTCATGTACCGGAAGTCCGGTGCCACCACCTTGGTGGCGTCGGTGCCCTTCCGGGGCTCCTTGCACTTGGACTCCTCGATCGTCCGCGTGAGGTCCGGACCCTTGTGCCCGGTCTTCGCCGATGCGGACGCCGAAGTGGAGGAGCCCGGGGTCGACGGCCCGGCCTTGTCCTTGTCGCCGTCACCGCCCAGGTTGAGCACGGCGATCAGCCCGCCGATGGCCACCAGCGCCACCACGATGGCTCCCACCACGACCTGGTTGTTCTTCTTCTTGCCGGCCCCGCCCGAGGCCGGGCCGTGACCGCTCTGCCCGCCCTGCGGCGAGATCGTGTACGGCGGCGGGGTCGCGGCCGAGTACGGCGCCGGGGTCGGGGCCTGCTGGTGCAGCGGCTGGTGCTGCTGCGGGTACCCGTACGCCCCGGACTGCGGCCCCGGAGGCGGCGTCGGCGCGTACGCGGACGGCACCGGGGTGTGCGGCGCCTGGTACGGCTGCTGCAGCGAGTGCGGGGGTGCCTGCAGGGCGGAGTCCACCGGCGGGAACACGGCCGAGCCGAGGCCGGCGCCGCTGTTCGTCGGGTGCGCGCCCGGGACGATGACCGGGGCCCCGGTGTGCCCGGCGCCCGCCACCCGCGCGACCTCGTCGAGCATGGCGGCGGCGGTGGGAAAACGCTCGTTCGGGTTCTTCTTCAGGGCCCGCGCCACCAGCGCGTCCATCGCCGGGGTGACCGAGCGGTTGATGGAGGAGGGCGCGACCGGCTCCTCCTGGACGTGCGCGTACGCCATGCCCAGGGCCGAGTCGGCGACGAAGGGGACGCGCCCGGTCAGCAGCTCGAAGAGCATGATGCCCACCGAGTACAGGTCGGAGCGGGCGTCCACGGCCCGTCCGAGCGCCTGCTCGGGGGAGAGGTACTGCGGGGTGCCGACGACCATGCCGGTCTGCGTCATCGAGGTGACCCCCGACTGCATGGCGCGCGCGATGCCGAAGTCCATGACCTTGACCACTCCGCGCCGCGTCATCATGACGTTGCCCGGCTTGATGTCGCGGTGGACCAGCCCCATTTCGTGGCTGCTCTCCAGAGCCGCCAGCACGTCGGCCGTCACCTTCAGCGCCTTGTCGGCCGGCATGGCCCCGTACTGCCTGATGTCGCCGTCCAGGACGGAGCCGAGCGGCTGCCCCTCGACGTACTCCATGACGATGTACGGCATGACCGCGCCGTCGGCCATCGACGGGTTCGCGAAGGAGACGACGCCCTCACCGGTGTCGAAGACCGAGACGATGTTGGTGTGCGACAGTTTCGCTACAGCCTGGGCCTCGCGGCGGAAGCGTTCGCGGAAGGACTGTTCGCGGCCGAGCTCGCTGTGCAGGGTCTTGATGGCGACCTGGCGGTCGAGCGCGGAGTCGTAGGCGAGGTACACGGAGGCCATGCCTCCCTCGCCGAGCAAGTCCCTCAGCTGGTAACGGCCACCGGCCAAAGAGCCGCCCGCGTACTGGCCCTGAGTGCCGTCCTGGCTCATGACTGTTGCTTCCCCTCGGGATTGTCCCTACGCCTCTGGCTGAGCGCATGTCGGGCCCAGTCTGCCGGAGGGCAAGCACACGTCAAGCCAGGTTCCCGTTCCGTGACCACAAGGCCACAAGGGGTCCACAGGCGGTCCGTGGCGTCTACCGCGGGCGTCCTTGTCCGAACGGTGACCGGTTGCGAGGCTGTAGCGTTCGTCGGAGCACACGATGAGGCCTACCGCTGAGCGGCGGCCGAGACAGACGACGGTGAGGACTGATGGCACCCGAACCCGAGGGAAGCGGCGCCGGGATGGCAGAGGGTCCTGAGCACTGGGGCGCGGGCGGCCTGGTGGGTGACGGCCGTTACCGGCTGACCCACCGTCTGGGCCGGGGCGGCATGGCCGAGGTCTTCGCCGCGGAGGACGTCCGGCTGGGCCGGACCGTCGCCGTCAAGCTGTTGCGCCCGGACCTGGCCGAGGACCCGGTGTCCAAGGCCCGCTTCACGCGCGAGGCGCAGTCGGTCGCCGGCCTCAACCACCATGCCGTGGTCGCCGTGTACGACTCGGGCGAGGACCGGGTCGGCCCGAACGTCGTCCCCTACATCGTCATGGAACTGGTCGAGGGCCGCACCATCCGCGACCTGCTGATCAGCGCCGAGGCCCCGGGCCCCGACCAGGCGCTGATCATCACCTCCGGCGTGCTCGAAGCGCTCGCGTACTCGCACCAGCACGGCATCGTGCACCGTGACATCAAGCCCGCCAACGTGATCATCACGGACACCGGCGCGGTCAAGGTGATGGACTTCGGCATCGCGCGCGCCCTGCACGGCGCGCAGTCGACGATGACCCAGACCGGCATGGTCATGGGCACGCCGCAGTACCTCTCGCCCGAACAGGCCCTCGGCAAGGCCGTGGACCACCGCTCCGACCTGTACGCGACGGGCTGCCTGCTCTACGAACTGCTCTCGCTGCGTCCCCCGTTCACCGGGGAGACCCCGCTGTCGGTGGTCTACCAGCACGTGCAGGACGCGCCGATCCCGCCCTCGCAGCTGCCGGAGGGCGGCCAGATCCCGCAGGAGCTCGACGGGCTCGTCATGCGCTCCCTCGCGAAGGACCCGGACGACCGGTTCCAGAGCGCCGAGGAGATGCGCGGGCTGGTCCAGTACGCCCTGCAGATGTTGCACGACCAGGGGGCCAACACCGGCACCTGGAACACCGGCCCGGTCACCATGGCGCTGCCGCACGGGCGCGGCCCGGCGCAGACCACCGCGATGGCGACGCCCGGCCAGGGTCAGCCGCAGTACGGCTCGCACTCCTCGACCTCGCAGTTCCAGCAGCCGATGGTGCCGCCGCTGAACCCGGACGACGGCTCCGCCTACCCCGGCGGGGGCGGCAACGGCAACGGCCACGGCCAGGGCGGGAACGGCGGCTACGACGGTTACGACGACCGCTCCGGCGGCGGCCGCTGGAAGATGGTGCTGTTCGCCCTCCTCGCGGTCCTCGCGGTCGCGGGCGGCGTGGCGTACGCGGTCCACAGCTTCGGCGGTGACAAGAAGGATCCCGGCACGAGCACGAGCTCGCCGGTGAGCTCCCCGCCCCCCTCGGGGAATTCGGAGCAGAGCAGCCCGGCGCCGGAGACGTCCTTCTCCGAGTCGACGCCGTCGAAGTCGTACTCGCCGGGCCCGAGCCGCAGCAAGTCCTCCTCGCCGAGCTACTCGTACTCGCCGTCGTACTCCCCGTCGTCCACGCCGACCCCGACGCCGACGCCCACGCCGACGCCGACGCCCACGCCGAAGCCGACGCCCACGCCGACGCCGTCCCCGTCGAAGACGCCCGACCCCGATGGGGACGGCGCGAACCAGTAGGGGCCCCGCGTCCCCTCGGGCGGTGGCCCTGCGTCATGACGAACGGCCCGGCGCCCCTCTCACCGAGAGG
>NZ_JBHVYI010000160.1:0-10395 GCF_042880975.1 Streptomyces sp. NPDC058289 | reverse complement strand
CAGCCATACCCGGAACCCCTGGGCTTCCCCGATCCTACGAATGACCAGATGCGGCCCGCTTGAAAGGTAGGACAGCCTCTACGCCGCCACCCTGGCCAGCAGCGTCCGCC
Organism: Streptomyces sp. NPDC058289; assembly: GCF_042880975.1. NCBI lineage: Bacteria > Bacillati > Actinomycetota > Actinomycetes > Kitasatosporales > Streptomycetaceae > Streptomyces > Streptomyces sp. NPDC058289. The sequence continues at coordinate 10,285 of NZ_JBHVYI010000160.1, read as the reverse complement.
TGCTCACCCAAGGGGCCCAGCAGCTCGGCGGCGTACCCGCCCAGCTCCTGGACGCGGAAGACATCACCGCCTGCCCAGCCGACGACACCAGCACGATCCAGCCCGTCGGCACCATCACGCAGTGCACCATCCACCTCGCAGCCGACGGTGACGCCCCGGCAGCCGTCGGCTTCCGCGACGCCGACCAAGCCGACCTCACCGGCTGGCGGGCACCCACCTCCTGACACACCCCTAGGCCCGACCGCCCCGTCCTGCCCGGCAGCGCGCGGGACTACGGGCTCGACCGGGGCACCGCCCGCCGATCCGGGGGCCGGCCGCGCACCCGGCCGAACCGCTGACCTGGTCACCGGGTCGGGCTCCAGCCGCCGAAGCGGGCCATCAGCTTGCGTGCCGCGGCCTTGTCGAGCCCAAGAGTGCAGCGGCCTGGACGGTGTCGAGGTCGGCGGCAGTACCGCGGGCCGCCCAATAACCGACCCGCTCGGCGACCACCTCCATCCGGCGGGCCGCCCGCACCCCCGCGACCGGAGACGTCTTCGTCAACCGGTTGATCTCTTCCTCCAGACGCTCCAACAGCACGGTGACGCTCTCCGGCAGAGGGATCGTCGCCGCCTCGACCTGTGCGGTGTGCCCGTCCCAGTCTCGTTCGCTCGCATCCGCCTGCTCGACCCCGCCCTCCTCCAGGTCCTGGTCGCCAATGGCCTTCCAGTCCAGGCGGTGTTCGGGGGCCGGTCCAGCCGCAGGAGCACACCGCGCGCAGTCCGGTTGCTTTCGGTGCGTGGGGCTCGTGGCCGTCGTAGATGCTCCACTGCGAGACGGGGTCGCCTCCTCCGCCCGAGCCGCTGTCGAAGTACACCGGGGCCGGGATGCTGCCGTCGGCCAGAACGGCTTCGACCGCGCCGGTGTGGGAGGTACCGAACTCTTCCGTCGTCAAGGTCTCGCGCCTACTCACCACGGCCCGCCCCCTCGCTGCCCCGTGTTCAGGCGCCCCGCGGTGCAAGGCCGCCTGAACACGACGATGTCGCAGTCCGGCCTCGTTTCAGGCGGGTTCTCACGAAATCGTGGCGGGGACCTCCGCGGCACCACCGGCCTGCACGGCCTCCACGACGTGCCGGTGGAAAGCGGCAAGTCCGCCGCCGGGGAGAGGGGCGGGGCTGCCGGTGAGGGTGTACCACTCCTCAGCGCCGGTGTACTGGATCCGGACCGAGGCCGTGCCGTCCGGGCCGGCCTCGGACGTCACGGTGACGTCGCCGGTGATGACGCCGACCTCATCGGTCATCGCGCCGCCCGGGCCCGCCTTCACGTGATCGGTCAACGGGACACGCCCTTCCTGGACGGCACCATGATCGGGCTGCGGGGTGCCTTCGGGCTGGTGGTCGGTCATGAGCACGTCTCCAGCATCTCGGTCAGCCTATTCTTCTCGCCCTCTGTCACCGTGAGCTGATAGCTGCTCTTCACGTTCGTCCACGCCGTCGCGTACGTACACCAGTACGCTTTGGCCGGTGGCTGCCAGTCCTCGGGGCCCTGGTCACCCTTGGCCCGGTTCGTCGCCGCCGACACCGCGAGGAGCTGCGGGCGGATCAGATCGTTCGCGAACTCCTTGCGCCGCTCCGCCGTCCACGAGTTGGCGCCGGAGCGCCAGGCATTGGCCAAAGGCACCATGTGTTATCCGCACCCTGTTTGTGGTGCCGCTGACATCTGTGACATGGCGTGGTGGATCGTTTCCTTCTTGTGAGCGGTGCGTTATCCGGTACAGCGGCGAGATGACGCTGACAGCGATGACGAATGGCGTGGCGGTGGCAAGTACGCAGCGGGTGATCACGGGGGAAGGCGTGACATGGACGGTTCTCGGCGAGGACTACCGTGTCGCGAAGCCGGTCGAGCAGTACCTGGAGTACCTGAGATCGAGTGGCTGCTCCCCCAACACCCTCAAGAGCTACGCGCGGGGCCTCACCCTGTGGTGGACGTTTCTGGAGCGGCGAGCGCAAGCGTGGGACGCGATCGGAGTCACTGAACTCGGCATCTTCGTAGGACAGTTACGTCGCGGGAGCGTACCTGAGGCCGTGATGCCGCTCCATGAGGGCGTGAAGGCGGCCGACGCGACTGTGGCGAGCCGGGCTCGCGCGGTCATGGGCTTCTACCGCTATCACGCGGCTCGCGGGGTCGAGGTCGCGGGACGGCTTTACGAGACGGTGAAGGCCCGGCCGGGAAGCTATCTGCCGTTCCTGGAGCACGTGGCGCGCCGAACCGGACGGCGTTCGAGTGTGGTCAAGATCCGTGTACGTGCGAAACCGGTGCCCGTGCTGCTGCCCGATCAGATGTCAGCGCTCCGCGATGCAGAGGCGACCTGGAACTCGGCGGACGCGGCCTGGTCGGGGGAACTGCGATACCGCCTGCTGTGGGCCCTGCTGGAGGAGACCGGGCTGCGGCTCGGCGAGGCCCTCGGCCTGCGGCACCGCGACTGGAAGACCGGCACGGGTACGACCGCGCAGGTCGAGGTCGTCCACCGTGAGGACCACCCGCACGGCCTGCGGGCCAAGAGCGGCCACCGACGCGTCTTCATAGGCTCGGCTCTGGACCGCCTTTACGGCGACTGGGTCTGGGCCCTGTGCGAGGCCGGCGCCGATGTCGAACTGGACGACTGGGACGACGCGTACATCTTCTGCAACCTGCACCGCGGCCGCCGGTTCGCGCCGCTCAGGGCGGAGAGCGTCTACAAGCACCTGGCCGCACGGAAGCAGCACGTCCCCGGCCTGCCTCCGGACATGACACCGCACTGGTACCGGCATACCCATGCCACAGCCTTGCTGCTGTCGGGCGTACCCATGCACGTAGTCAGCCGGAGGCTCGGCCACGCCGACATCCAGACGACCATCAACACGTACGCCCATGTGACCGAGGACGCCGAGCTGCGCGCGTGTGCGGACTGGCAGAAGATCACGCAAGCCTGGGGCACCGTCATGAAAGCTGAGCCGATCGTCCATCCGGTAGCCCAGACGGATGCAGTCCCCCCGCAGCGTACTCCGGAGCGCAAGCGGCAGGACAAGCGGGACCCGCGCCTGTCCGTGGCCCGACTCTTCAGCGAGGAGAAGGCGCGGCGCCTGTGGGACAACCTGCCGGAGGAGCACCGGCAGGACCATTTCGACTCGGCCAACATGCCGGAGGACTACGGCAGAGCATTCGCCAAGCTGACCATCGACCGGGAGAGGGGCTGGTATTCCCAGGCGATCAGCTTCCGGGGTCTGCCCGAGCCCGTGATCTGGGAACTGGCCTGGTGCGTCCATCAGCAAGTTGCCGAGGGATACGCCATCACCCCAGTGCGGTTCCAGAAACTCAGGCGGGGCTTGGTCCTCGCGATCGAGCACGGCGGACCGCAGGCACGTTCCGCGAGGTCGCTGACGGCGCTCTCCCACGAGGAGTGGGCGCGCGAAGTGCAGCGTGCGGTCATGCGAACCGACTCGTCGCGGAATGCGAGGCTCGGCACGCACGTGCTGAACAGTGTCAAGCATCTCCAGGACCGCCTTGCCCACGCGTACCACGACGGTGAATGGTGGTGACTGAATGTGTGGAACCCCAGCCTCGACCGGCGCGTCCCGCAACGCGAGCACGAGCCCTGGGGACGGTCCGTGGCCAACTTCAGCCAGCTCACGACGGACTGGCTCCGGGAGGCCGCGAAGTGGTGGCTGTCGGTGCAGTTGTCGACGGAGCGGTACGTGTGGTCGTCGGTGAAGAGCCGCCTCGACCACCTGAAGTGGTTCCAGTGGTACATCGACCAGGTCGGTTGCTCCGGCCCTCAGCTCGTCGGATCCTCGGACCAGCTCCGGACCTGGTTACGCGGATTCGTGGACTCCCTCAACAGTCACATCACGATGACCGGCCCGAACAAGGGCGGCCGGCTCTCCAAGAACGGCCGCCGCAGCACGCTGGTGACCATCGAGGCGTTCTACCGCTGGATGTACGACAACCGTGCCGAGGCCGTCACCGTGCTCGGTGACCGGCGCTGGGGCATGCTCGGCCTGCATCACTCGGTGCTGTTCCGGCTGGAGGACAAGCCGCGGCTTACAAACCAACTCCCGGATGACATGGTCCTGGAGGACGAGGTGATCAGCGCGATTGCCGCAGGTTCCGGGGTGCTCGCGGCTCCCAAGTCCGAGGGCGGCCTCGACGACCGACAGGCATTCCACGCGCTCTTGTTGCTGATCCGGACCGGCCGGCGCATGAACGAGGTCCTGATGATGGACTTCGAACCGTTGCTACCGCTCCTGACAACGAGCGAGCAGAAGGACAAGGAGCCGGACAGCTTCGTGGCCCGTCTCGTCTACCAGCAGACGAAGATCACCGGTGGTGCTCCGCCGACCATCCCGGTCGACCAGGAGATCGTCGACATCATCCGTCTCCAGCAGAGGTGGACCCGTGAGTTCCTCGCCGCGCAGGGCCTCCCAGAGGGAGCGGACCCGCCGTATCTGTTCCTGCAGACCAAGAACAACCGGCTAGGGAAGAGGCCCTACGCTTCGGCGACGTTCCACAGTCGCCTCAGCGTGCTGACCGAGAAGCTGGCGATCACCGACAACATCGGCCGCCCCGTCAAGGTGTCCAAGACGCACAGCTTCCGGCACACACGGGCGACCGACCTGATCAACGCCGGGGTCCCGATTCACGTCGTCATGCGCTACCTGGGCCACATCACCCCGACTATGACCATGCACTACGCCAAGACCCTGGCAGTCACGGCCGAGCGTGCGTTTCTGCGCTACAAGAAGGTGACGGCTGACGGCCGGACCGCCGAGGTGAACCCGAGCGACCTATACGACCTCCTCCACCTCGACCAGCGTGCAGACCGCGTGCTGCCCAACGGCTGGTGCATGCTCCCGCCTAGACAAGTCTGTTCCAAGGGAAACGCCTGCCTGACCTGCGACAAATTCGTTACGGATGCCAGCCACCGCGACGAACTCCAGCATCAGCTCGTGCAGACTGAGGGCCTTGTCTCCTGTCGCCAGGCCCAATTCATCGCCCGCCATGGCGAACCGATGGGCGAAGACAACATCTGGCTTGCAGGCCGCATCGCCGAGACCCGGGCTTTGACCAAGGTCCTGGTCGCCCTCGATCAGGTCTCCGTCCACGAGGACGGTAGTCTCCGGGCCGTCCGTGGTGCGGGCACGACCGACCGCCCCGAACCACAGGAGCCCACCGCATGACCCCCATGCCCGAACACCTCCGACAGGCCACCCGCGCGCGGACTGAGGGAGCGGACAAGCGCGCCCGCGCCACGCTTGCCGAACTGACCAAGGCAGGCACGCCCATCAGCTTCACCGCCGTGGCCCGCAAGGCCGGAGTGAGCACCGACTTCCTCTACCGCAGCCCGGTACTCCGAGACCTGATCGAACGGAGCCGAGCCAAGCATGGGCTGGCATCGGCAACCCCCGTAAGCCTCCCTGGCGACTCATCGACCTCGGCTGCGGTCAGGGCCCTGAGTGCCCGCCTCGCGCGGCAGCAGGAGACTCACCGTGACGAGGTGGCGAAGCTCCGCAAAGCACTGGAAGTCGCGCAGGGTGAGAACCTGGATCTGCGTCGACGCCTGGCCCGTCACGAAAACGACTGAGTGATGGCGGCCGTTGGTGAGGGTCAGCCAAGGGACGCGCTCCAGCCGGCTTCGGCCGCGACGAGCAAGGCGCCCTGGTGCAAGTCGAGGCTGCAGGCAGTAGTGGGCTTCCCCACCTGGACGAGTGGGCCGGGGCCTTGGAACGCGTCGGCGTGGAGGCGGAAGGAGTTCGGCTCGGTGCAGCCGACAGTGCGCAGTCGCCAAGGTCCCGAAGAGCTCTTGTCAGTGCCGGGCGGCAGAGCGAGTTGGAGCTGCGCGGTGGCCGGACGCTCTGTCTGGTAGTCGGTGTGTGCCGCCGTCCAGGCGGCCATGACGAGAGCTGCTTGTGAAGGCGCACCGTACACGGGCGAGCCGTCGGTAAGGGAGGAGGGTGTTCGTTCGGGCGCCTGGGGTGTCTCGATGATGTCCGGTCGGCCTGCGCGTTCCCTGAGGACGGCGGCGAACCAGCGGGTGAGTTCCGGGCCTCCTTGGCCGGCCCAGTTTCGGATCACGTCCTGGAAGGCTGCCCCACGGCGGCGGGCGCCCCGGAGTGACCCGGCGGCCAGGATCGCTTCACCCGCTCCTGAGAAGGCTTGGCACAGCTTCAGCACGGGGACGCGATCCGCGCGGGCGGCGTAGCGCACGGACCGGAGCTCCAGCATGGCGTGGTGCAGAAGTGCGGCGGCAGCCTGCGCGTCGGCACTCAGATCTCCACCTGGCGGCCGACGCCGGTGGTCCGACCGGCCGGAACGGGGCGGGGTGACCGCGTCCGCGCGTCGACCGGCGGTCGAAAGATGCCATGAACGGTCGTCCATGTGGTACTCGCCACCGGCGCCGCGGAGCCGACCGTCCGAGCCCAGGGAGATTCTGACCTCCCGCATTCTGGCGTCCAGGATCACTCCCCGCCTGTCGGAAAGGCCGAAGGCGAGGTCGGTGACGCCGTCCAGCCACACGTTCAGCAGAGCGGGCGGCGCAGGCTCATCGACAACGAACTTGCGATCAGCGACCAACTGGAGAAAAGCGGTCAGGCGAGTACCGGCACGCTCCACCTGCAGATGGCGGACGGACGCGGTCGCCAGATCGTAGTCGGGGACCAACTCGTCCACGCTCTGGCGACTAAGCCGGTACTGCGGTGCCATGACATGGCCAAGGTAATCACGGCCTGGCATGTGCGGCTTAGCCGGTGTCAGGAACGCTTCGATGTCGTAACCGGCGACCATGGCCTGCTCGGTCATCCACGCACGCCGCCGCTCGCCGAGACCGGCCATCCACTCCAGTACAGTCGTCGCCCGCCTCTCGCGTTCACCGGCTCTGGACGTGCTTGCTGCCCAGAACAGCGGAAACAGATTGTTGTCCCACACATCCGATGCCGCGCGAATGGCTTCCCTGTCGAACAGGCGGACGTCTGCCGCAGCCTCCGCCATCTGCTCCAGTGAGCGGTCCAGCAGCGTGGCCAGCACGAACATGGCTGACGCGGGACGTATCGGCGAGCGCGGCGCACCAAACGGTGAAGGGGCAGGTATGACCACGTCGTGATCGTCGCACATCCTTCGATGCGCTCACAGAAACACGTCAACGGCATGACGCTGACGTGCTGAGCAGCCTGATTTCAAACTCATGGCGTCGCAGGCGCGGATACCATGTGGTCGATGTCGAGCTTCCCCGCGTCGGTGACGGTGATCCCGTCCTAGACCGAGATCCAGGTCCCGGAGACCGCCTTGCACTCGCTGTCGCGCTTCACGTCTTTGCCGGCCCGCTCCAGCACGACCTCGCGGGTGTCACAGGCGTCTCCCTGTCCGGTCCAGTGCGTGAACTTGGCCCTGCTGTAGCCCGTCATCGCCTGCTGGCCCGCGACCTTCAACCCGGCGAGCTGAGTGCGGGCCACCGACATCGTCGACAAGCCCGGAAAGCGCCCGTACACCCGGCGCACCCTGCTCGCCTGCCTTCCCCGGCCCCGGCGCGGACGGCTTGGCGTCGCCGCCAGAACTCACCCCCGGATTGCAGCCTGCGAGACCGGCGACCAGCAGAGCAGCCGTCACCAAACTGACACCGAGCTGCATCTGACGAGCCATAACCACCCCAAACTATGTGGAAACACCACGGCGACCTTACCCACCGCGCTTACCCGCAAAGGCCACCAGGGCACCCCTTGACGACACCCGGGACCAATCCACCCCACCCGGCTCGGAAGCACCGCAGCTACTCCGAGGGCAGGACCCGGTTCGCGGCGCCCCGGCCGACCAGCTCCCTACCTGACAGCAGGAAACCCCCTGCGGGCGATCCGCAGGGGGCTTGATGGACAGGGTGGCGGCGTCAACCGGTGAGGAAGAGCGCAGCCTCGACGGCGTTGTCGGCGACTCCCACAAGCACCCATTCCCCGGACTCGACGTCGAGCTCCAGGAGGACGCGGGGGGCGTCGGGGGTGAGGTGCGCGGCGCGGCCTCGGGCCGCCGGGTCGAGTGGTTCGGCGCGGCGGCGGCCGGTGATCTGCCGGTCAGATTCTCGTCGGCGGTCACGGCGGTCCGCCCACTGCTCCAGCGGTTCCTGGTGTTCGCCCACGGTGTCCCTCCGCTATCTCCACTGCGCCCCGGGCAGCAGGTTGCCGGTCTCGTCCAACCATGGTGTCGCACCAGCCGGGGTGAAGGTAAGGCCGAAGGAGTCGAGACCGGGGCGGCCTTGCTCCTCCCACCAGGAGCAGGCGGCTTCCACGGCGTCCCAAAGGCGCCGTGGCCCGTGCTGGTAGACGATGCCCGGCCCGTCCTCCTCGGGCCAGCGCACGGCCGCCCATGACCGGTCGTTGAGGGAGTAGACCCAGGTGGCCCGGGTGCCGTCCTCCTCGCGGAAGGTGGTGTGCGTGATGTGGGGGACGGCGAGGCCGATGACGAACTCGGCGTCGGTGTCGGCGAGCTGGTCGGGCTGGACGGCCGTGCCGGTCGAGCCAGGCCAGGTGGTGACGTAGTCGTCGTGGGTCGGCCACGCGGTCCGGTGCGACCGGGCCCGCATGAACTCGAGGCCGGCCTTGAAGCGGCCGGACGCGGTGCCGTCGCCGTACGCGGTGAGGCGGAGCAGCGCGTCACGGTTGCTGTAGTGGGTGCCGTAGGGGACGGCGATGATCCCGCCGGGCCGGATCTGCTCCAGCCAGGCCCGGGGGATGGAGCGGACGCCGAACGTGCATAGCAGGCGGTCGTACTCGCGTGCCGGGTAGCCGGCCAGGGCGTCGCCGGTGACGGTCTCGATGTATAGGCCGAGCCTGCACAGGTTTTCCCTCGCGGTGGCCGAGACGGCCGGGTCCACGTCGATGGTGACGACGTTCTCGGCGCCGCAGCGGTGGGCGAGGAGTCCGGCCGTTTCCCCGGTGCCCGTCCCCGCGTCCAGGACCTGCATGCCCTCCTCGGCGTCCAGGGCTGCGAGGAGCTGGAAGACCACGGTCGGCTGGGAGCTGGAGGAGGTTGGCACGGTGCCCGGGTCGGTGCCGCGATGGTTCCCGTCGTCCCACTGCGTGACGATCGACAGGTCGCTGTCGGCGTACCCGTACCAGGCCGCCGGATCCGTACGCCGGTCGACGGTGACGGCCTGGGCCGCCGCGGCCTCGTCACCCGGGAGGAAAGGCCACATCAGGGGCGGCAGGAACGCGGTGCGGTCGACGGCGGCGAACGTGGGTGCCCAGTCGGAGGTGAGGGCGCCGGATTCCATGAGGCAGCGCCCCAGCTCGGTACGGCTGGGGCGCTGCTGGTGTGCGGTGGCGGTCATGGTTACCGGTGCTTCCCGCCGCCGGAGGGGGTGCTGGTATCGGGGTTGGACGGCGGGGGCGGGGGCGGGGTGGAGATCGGTGCGGACCCGCCGCCATGACTCCCGCCGCCGCTTCCTCCGCTCCCTCCACTGCTCCCGCCACTGCCTCCGCTTCCGCTGTTCTTGGACATCACGGTCTCCTCTCGTCGGTGGTGCTGTACCGGCCGGGCGGGGTGCCGGTCCGGCGGCGAACGCCCTGCGCACGGGTGGACCGTCGCAGGGAAGTCTCAGGGGTTGGCGATCCGTTCGCTGCGGCGCTTGACCACATCGAGGGTCTCGGGCTTCGTCGTCTCCCACCGGGTGGCGAAGTTCCCGGTGTAGATGGGGCGCAGCACCCACACGGTCCCGCCGAGCCGGATGTCGGTGACGATGACGGTGCGCCCGTCGGCGTCGGTGACCTGGTCGCCGACCCAGGGCAGGGGACCGTTCACCGGGCGCCTGCGGGCATGTCGGGCTCGAGGTGGCGCATGGGTTCCAGCTCCTGGGGGTCGGCCGTCCACTCCCGGCCCGATCCGTCCAGGGGCCGCATGTGGGCGGTCCGCCGGATGGTGCGGCCGGTCGTCTTCGCGGTGCGCACGAGGACGGTCCCGACGGTGCCGGTATGGCCGGTGTCGGGGTGAATGACCTCCCGGCCGGCGCGATGACACGCAAGCGCCGCGAGCAGCTTGAGGACATTGATCCGTCCTGGTGCCCGGTGTGGCCTGTGACGTGGCAGCGCTGCTTCCACCTGGTCCGCCAGCACCTGGACGCTGGCCAGGCACTTCCTACCGTGGTGGGCGAAGTCGTGCGCCAGGGCGAGGATCTGGGCCGGTGGGTCACCTCGGTCCGGCACGGCTGGGACCAGCTCACCCCAGTCCAGCAGTGGATGTGCGAACAGATCCTCGGCATCGAGCCCGCGACCGAGGCCGAGAAGCCGAAGGC
>NZ_JBHVYI010000159.1:0-10468 GCF_042880975.1 Streptomyces sp. NPDC058289 | reverse complement strand
CTGCCGAGGCTCCCGAGTACGTCCAGTACGCAGGAGCCCCGGCAGCGCGCCGAGGCACGGCACCGGACGACGCGGGCCTGACCGGCAAGATCTGAAAGAGGCGGCCTAGCCCCCGGTCAGCGGATTGTCCAGCTCGGCCCACTGATCGCCCGGCACCCCCGGGCTCAGCCGCATCAGCGTCAGCGCCTTGGTCGGCAGCGGCCCGGTCAGCAGCGCCCGGGTGTCCGCGGTGGACGGCAGCCCGGGTGCGGCCGCCGCCAGATCGGCCGCGAGCGCGGCGGCCGAACCGGCCGTGGAGCCGAGCGCCCCCGCCACCAGCGAACCGAAGAGCTTGCGGCGCAGCAGGGTCACGTCGTCGGTGATCAGCCGCCCCGACAGCGCCGGCGCCGCCAGACCGTGCCGGGCGAGGCGGGCCGGGCTGATCCGGATGTCGGCGAGGTCGCGGTACACGAGCCGCTGCGGGGTGCCGTCGGCGGACAGGACGACCATCAGGTTCTGGCCGTGTGCCTCCAGGGCCACCCCGAGATCCAGGACGCGCAGGCACACCGACAGTGCGAGGCGGGCGAAACCGGCCCGCCAGGCGTCGGAGCGCGCGTACGGGGTCAGCGCCAGGGCGGCCACGGGCAGGACGCGCTCGCCCGCGCCCCGGTCCGCGTACGCCTCGGGCGGCTCGCGGAGCACGGCGGCCAGGTCCGGGGTGCCGGCGGTGACGGCGCCCAGGGTGCGGGTGATGTGCAGGCGGCCGTCGAGCCGCTCCGACAGGCTCTGGGCGAAGGCGGAGACCGCGGCGGCCGTCTCGACGGAGTAGACGGAGATGTCCCGCACGGAGGAGGTGAGGCGGGCGCTGAGGGCGGTCTTGATGTGCGGGCCGCCGTCGGCGGAGGAAAGGGTGCGCAGGGCCATCAACGGGTGCGCGGCGGGCCCGGGCCGGAGCTCGTGCCCGTATCCGTGCCCGTTCCCCGGCCCCTTCGCCTTCCCCTTCTCCCTCGGGTCCCCCTGCTTCACCACGTGCTCGGCCTGCCAGGGATGGACCGGTACGAGGATCCGCCCGGCCTCCCGCCACCGGTCCGGCCACTCCCCGGTCACCCGGCACTCCCCGGCCCGTACGACGGCCAGCCCGAGGGTGACCACGGGCCGGTGCTCGGGTGCGTACGCGAGCTGCTCGGCCACGGTGAAACCGGGGCGGGAGCGGCAGTTGGGATGGTACGGATGGCCGTCCACCACCCGCTGTTCCCACTCCCAGGCGGCGAGGTCCTCGGCGTCCGGGCCGGCCGGCTGGCCGGCCCGGGACAGGGCGAGGGAGGCCGTGCTGTCGTCGAGCTCGGCGGCGAACTCCTCCCCGTACGGCAGCCCGAGCGCCGCCACCAGCAGGGAGGCCCGCCGGTAGGGGCGGCCGTCGAGCAGGAGCTCGGTCACGGGGGGCGCGCTCGCGCGGACCGCGGAGAAGGTCGTCGCGTACGGGTCGGGGAGGGGGCCCTCGAGCCGGGAGCCCGAGGCGAGCCGGAGCGCGAGCACGCCGGAACCCCGCTCCCGGTGGGTGATCCACGGCAGCGGCTCAAAGGCGAACGCCCGCCACAGCCGGGTGAGCACGGCACCGCGCGCGCCGGGGAGGGCGGCGGCGTACGCGGACCCGAGGCCGTCGGGGCGTGCGCCGATCGGGCCGACCGGTCCGGCGGGTGCGGTTTCGGACAGTCCGGCCAGCTCGGCGGCTACGGTCTCTTCGGCCGCGGTGGCGGGGAGGTGCATGCTGGGATCCAGGGCCCCGGTCCTCTCGGATGACGTGATGATCACTTCATCATCGCGGATACTGAAGATCACGGCCGGTGGTACGCCCCGCGCACCTCCGGCGCTCCGGATGGACCGAATGGAATCCGTGGACCTCAACGCCGCCGACAACGCCGCCGACAACGCCGCCGACACCCATGCTGCGGCCCCGCTCCTGAACTGCCTCCTGCGGGAGGCCGCCGAACCGGTCCCGCTCGCCGGGGCCGGGGGAGCAGGGGGATGCGCAGGTTCCGCGGGGGACGGCTGGCGCGCGTACCGGCTGTCGGGCAGCGGGCGGCTGGTGCGGGTGCGTGCCGGGCGCAGGCCCGAGCGGCCCGAGTTGGGGACCGGGGCCGGCTGGCATCCGCTGTCCCACACCGAGCTGGTCAAACTCGTCTCCGACGAGCTGCGCCAGTACACCGGGGTGTCCAACGACGAGCTCCCCGTCGAGATCGCCGACAGCCGCGAGACCATCGCCGCCCTGCTGGCCGCCCGCGCGGCCACGCCGCCGCCGGCGGACCCGTACGTCCGGTCCGAACAGTCCCTGGTCATGGGGCACCCCCACCACCCGGCCCCCAAGGCCCGGGGCGGCGGGCCGGCCAACGGCTGGCTGCCGTACGCCCCCGAGGCGTACGCCCGCTTTCCGCTGGCCTTCCTGGGCGTGCGCGAGGACCAGGTGGTGGAGGAGGGCGGGCCGGCCGCGGCCGATGCGGTCGACTCGCTCGCGGAGGCGCTGGGCGGGCCGCGCCCGCCGGCCGGCTACCGGCTGCTGCCCGCCCACCCCTGGCAGCTCGACCTGGTCGCGGGCAGGCCCGCCGTCCGCGAGGCCCTCGCGGACGGGAGGCTGCTGTCGCTGGGCACCGGGCGGGTGCCGGTCTGGCCGACGGCCTCGATCCGGACCCTGTACGTGCCCGGCGGCGCGGGGAACGGCCCGGGGAGCGGCGCGGCCGGCGATCTGTTCGTGAAGTTCAGCCTCGACGTGCGGATCACCAACGACGTGCGCCGACTGTGGCGGCACGACCTGCTGAAACTGCGCCGCACGGACGCGGCGGTCGAGGCAGGCTTCGCGGAACTGCGCCGGTCCGGATCGGTCGCGGCCTGGCTGCCCGACCGGGGGTACCGGACGGCCGCCTTCGCCTTCGAGGAGCTCGCCGTACTCGTCCGTGACGGCCTCGCGGCGCACGCGGAGCCCGGCGTCACCCCCTTGCTGGCGGCCGCGCTGGCGGAGGGGTACCCGGGCAGCCCGCTGGCGGGAACGGCCGACCCTGCCGCGTGGTGGCGGGCGTACCTGCGCCAGGTGGTGCCGCCCGTGCTGCACCTCTTCGCCCGGCACGGCGTGGTCCTCGAAGCGCACCTCCAGAACACCCTGGTGGCCGTCGACGCCCAAGGCGTGCCCGCGCAGGCCCTCTTCCGGGACGCGGAGGGCGTCAAACTCCTCCCCGACCTGGACCGGGACGCCGCCTGGCAGCGCCTCGTCTACTGCCTGGTGGTCAACCACCTGACCGAGGTGGCGGCCGCGGTCGCGGAGAGCCACCCGGAGGCGGCCGGGGAGCTGTGGCCCGCCGCCCGTGCGGAGTTCCGGCGCTTCGGCGCCGCCCACGACCTGCCCGAGGTCGCTGCGCTGCTGGCCGCCCCGAGCCTCCCGGCCAAGACCAACCTGCTGCTGCGCTGGACCCGCGCGGACGGTGCCGACTCCCGCTACCTGCCGCTTCCCAACCCGCTGCGGCCCTGAGGGAGCGTGCGGTTCCGGCCAATCAGGGTCCGGATACCGGATCCCCCCTCACCGACAGGTATAGACCAATGCTACGTTGGTCGAGCAGACCGCGCAGTCCTTGACCTCCCGTCAGAGGAGAAGCCATGCCCTCCCCTTCGCGGGGCGGCGGCCCGGCCGCCATGCCCAAGTACCAGCGGATCGCCGCAGCGTTGCGGCGCGAGATCGACCTCACCGCACTCACCCCCGGCGCCCGGCTGCCCTCCGAGCGCACCCTCGCCGCCCGCTACGAGGTCAACCGGCAGACCATCCGGGCCGCCCTCCAGCACCTGAGGCAGGACGGCCTCGTCGTCACCGGCCGGCGCGGCACCCGCCCGGCGTTCCCGGTGCCGGCGCAGCGGCCCCCGTCGGCGTTCCCGGCCGGCCATACGGCCCCGGGCTCCGCCCGGGTCGCGGCTTCCGCCTCCGTGCCGGCGGCCGAAGCCGCCCCCGCTCCGGCGGCCACGCCGACGCCGTCCGGGGGCCCCGCCCAGGCGTGGCTCACCCTCGTCACCCTGGCTCCGGCGCTCGCCGAGCAGCTCGGCATGCGGGGCGGGGAGCAGACCCTGGTCCACCACCACCGCGAAAGCGGCCCGACGGGCCAGACCCGGCGGCACGCGGTGACGTACCTCTGTCCCCGCACCGTCCTGCGGACCCCCGAACTGTCCCGCTACCGGGACCGCCTGGTGGCGGGCGTCCGGGACGAGGACCTGGGTCCCCTGCACCACTGGCTGGAGGGTGCCGCGCGGGCCGGACGGGTCGCCGAGACCATCACCATGACCCGGACCAACTCGCCCCAGGCCGCCACCCCGGCCGGCGGGCTCACCGTGCGCCGCACCCTGCACGACGCCGCCGGCCTGCTGCTCGCCGTCACCGATCTCGCCTTCCCCACCTGGGACCGGCTGACCTTCGACCGGTCCGCGGCCGCCATCGGCTTCCGGGTGACGTAACGGGCGTAACGGGCGCGGCGGGCGTGGCAGGCAGGTCCGGTCGGGGGTCGGACCGGGCCGGGCCGGGCCCGTCAGGGTGAGGCCGGGCGGGGTGGCCGGGTGATGCGGCGGCGGGAGCGGGTGTCGGCGTGGACCCGGCCTGTGCGGACGTGCGTTCGTACGCGCATGATCATCTCTCGTCTCGGCCTGGCCACCGGGCTGCTCGCCGCCCTCTCCGCCACCGCCCTCGGCCTGCCGCCCGCCCTGGCCGCCGCGCCCGCGCACCCGACGGCAGGGCCCCCGCCGCCCGGCCACGTCCTGCGCAGCCACACCATCGACCTCGACCTGGCCGACTACCGCTGGCTGTGCACGGACCAGCCCTTCGGTACGCCGCGCAGGCACACCTTCAGGCCGTTCTCCGACACCTCCCTCGAGGTGGTGGAGTCCGGCGTGGAGCGGGACCCCGCCGGGGGCGCCGTCAAATGGAGCGGTGAGGTCGTCAAGGTCGACGGGCACCCGGTCGAGCCCGGGGTGCACCGCCGGGTGGTGCTGTCGACCACCGGAGTCTGCGACCCCGGAGCCACACCGGTCACCGTCGGTGTGGACGCCCTCTTCGACCTGGGTGCGAGGGCGTACCGCATCGCGCAGCCCCGCAACGAACCGGGCCGGCTGCTGATCACGGAGGAGGACCCCGACCTCCACGTCAAGCCCCCACAGGACGACGCGGATCCGCAGTACGAGAACCCCGACCCCGCGGTCATCGCGGAGGCGCGCAGGCAGTTGATGAACCGCGCCGCCTCCGCGGGACCGGTCGTCATCGACATGGTCGTCGGATACACCCCGCGCGCCGAGTGGGGGATGGGGGGCGAGGAGGCGATGCTCGCGCGGATCGCCTTCGCCGAGACGAGCATCAACCACGCCTTCGCCGACAGCAACATCAAGGCGAGCGTGGACATCGTGGCCACCTACAAGGCGAACTACCACGCCCCGGCGGACCAGGAGACCGCGCCGGTCGTCCACGGCCTGCTCTCCAACCCGAGGGAGCCCCGGCTGGGCGCCCCGGCCGCCGCGCTGCGCGAGCAGTACGGCGCCGACCTGGTCTCCCTGATGATCGAGGTCCCGAACGGAACGAGCAGCGGGCAGGGCAACCTCCCGCAGCCGCCGAGCGAGAAGACCGACGACCAGGCGTACTCGGTCGTCGACTACCGGACCGTGGCGCTCTGGTACAACTTCGGCCACGAGGTGGGCCACAACCTCGGGCTGTGGCACGACCGCACCACCCTGGACGAGCAGGCGGGCGGCGCCGACTACCGCCCCTACCTGACCACCCCCTACAGCACCGGCTACGTCACCCCCGACCGTCGCCACCACACGCTGATGGCCTACTCCTCGGCCTGCGGCGGGCCCTGCACGGCCGTCAACCAGTACTCGAACACCGAGAACACCTGGGACGGCCAGCCGCTCGGCGACGCCTACAACAACAACGCGGCCGTCGCCCGGATCACCACCCCGATCGTCGCCGGCTACCGCGCCCCCGCGCAGCTCCGCCGGAGCCACGCCCTGACCCTGGGCGAGGGGCTGCGCCCCGACACCTGGGGCCCGTACCGGCCGGGGACCTCGATCAAGGTGACCGCAACCCCGCCGCGCGGGTACCGGATCGCCGCGTGGGAGCTGGACGGGCAGCGCTACGCGATCACCGCGAACCAGGTCAACGTGACGATGGACAAGGCCCACGACCTCAAGGCGGTCTTCGTTCGCACGTGACCGCCCCGTGCAGGACGGTCACGTGCAGGACGGTCACGTGCTCGTGTGCACGTCCCCGGTGGTGGTGGAGGTGATGACCGCCCGGCGGCCGAGGTCGCCGGGCGGGATCCCCGGGTGGTGGCCTCCCGGCCGGCCCGCCCCCGGGGACACCCCCAGGGCCAGGCGGGAGACGATCCGGTAGCGGTCGCCCCGGTACACGGAGTGCACGTACTCGACGGGCCGGCCGGTGGAGTCGGTGGTGAGCCGCTCGATGAGCAGGGCGGGGGAGAGCAGCGGGACGTCCAGCAGGCCCGCCTCCCCCTCGTTCACCACCGTCGGCTCGATGGACTGCTGCGCCTCGTGCACGTACACGCCGTGGTGATCGCGCAGGTGCTCGTAGAGGTCCCCGGCCTCCAGCTCCGCCGGGGTCAGGGCCGGCACCAGATCGGCCGGGATGTGCAGGTGCTCGATGGCCATCGGAGCCCCGTCCACCAGCCGCAGCCGGGCGATGTAGAGCAGGCTCGCGCCGGGGGAGATGCGCAGGCGGCGGCCGATCCGGGCGCCCGCCTGGACGGTGGAGTGCTCCAGGATCCGGCTGGACCAGTGGCCGGCCGCCTGCCGCATCGCGAAGGCCGCCTCGTCGGCGGCCAGTTCCTGGGTGATCTTGGCGGGCGCGACGAACATCCCGCGGCCGTGCTCGCGTACGAGCAGTCCCGTGGCCACGAGCTCGTCCACCGCCGCGCGCAGGGTGGGACGGGAGACCTCCAGAGAGGCGCACAGGGTGCGCTCGGAGGGGATCGCGTCGCCCGGCCGCCGGATGTCGATGAGCCCCAGCAGGTGCTCGCGGACCCGTTCGCGCTTGAGTACGGATCCTGACGAGTCGGTTGCGTCCTTCGTCATGGCCCGCCCCCATTTCTCTCTGCTCACCTGTCCAACTGGTCATGTGCATCTAACCACTCGGGGAGGCTGCGGCGCGAGGAGTCCGGTGAAATTCATCGGCCCGTACGGGGTTGACGGCGCACTCGGGTCGTGTCACCTTCTAGCCACTCAGCTAACCAATTGGTCAGTTGGTCAACTCCACTCCTCCCTGGATGAGTTGACGGAACAGCCAGGTGAGGAATCTCAGAGACCGTGACCGCCGCCGCCGCTTCCCTCCATCCCGACCTCGGGCTCGTCCCGCGCCCCGACTCGGTCACCGCCCTGCCCGGCCGCTTCACCCTGGACCACCGCACCGGGCTGCGCACCGGCCCCGGCGCCGAGGCGGCGGCCGGCCTGCTGCGCGAACTGCTCACCCCCGCCACCGGGTTGCCGCTGGCCCCGGACCCCGACGGGCGGATCACCTTCCTCCTGACCCCCGGGGACCCGGCCCCCGGGGGCCTCGGCGAGGAGCCGCTCGGCGCCGAGGGGTACGTCCTCACCGTCCGCCCCGACTCCGTCCTGCTGCGCGCCTCCCGCCCCGAGGGGCTGCTCCACGGGGTCCAGACCCTGCGCCAGCTGCTGCCCCCCGAGGCGCTGGCCGCCGGGGTACCGGCCGCCGGTGGTGCGCAGCCCCGTACGCCCGCCGCCGGCTGGTCGCTGCCCTGCGTACGGATCATCGACCGGCCGCGCTTCGCCTGGCGCGGAGCCCTGCTGGACGTGGCCCGTCACTTCCAGCCCGTGGCCTACGTACGCCGCTTCGTGGACCTGCTCGCGCTGCACAAGCTCAACGTCCTGCACCTCCACCTCACCGACGACCAGGGCTGGCGGATGCCGGTCGCGGCCTACCCCCGGCTCACCGAGATCGGCGGCCGCCGCGCCGAGAGCGAGGGGGACGGGATCCCGCACGAGGGCGCCTACACCCACGAGGAACTGACCGGGCTCGTCGCCTACGCGGCCCGGCGCGGGGTCACCGTCGTTCCCGAGATCGAGATGCCCGGCCACGCCCGCGCCGCCCTCGCCGCCTACCCCGAACTCGGCAACCGGCCCGGCGTCCGGCTGGAAACGTGGACCCGCTGGGGCGTCTGCGAGAACGTCTTCGGGGTCCACGACGCCGTCCTCGACTTCTGCCGGAGTGTGCTGGACGAGGTCGCGGACGTGTTCCCCGGGCCCTACGTGCACCTCGGCGGCGACGAATGCCCCCGCGCGGAATGGGAACGCTCCCCGGCAGCCCGTGCCCGGATCGCCGCCGAGGGGCTGGCCGGCCCGGGCGCCCTCCACGGCTGGTTCCTCGGCGAGGTCGCGGCGCACCTGGCCGGGCTCGGCCGCCGCCCGCTCGGCTGGACCGGGACCGGTACGGAACTCCCCGCCCCCTTCACGGCCCTGGCCTGGCTCGACGCGGACCACGGGCGGGCCGCCGCACTGCGCGGCCACGACGTGATCATGACCCCGTACCGCTCCACCTACCTCGACTACCCCCAGTCCGCCGACCCCGGCGAACCGCGCGGCCAGAACGGCGGCGTGCTCGACCTGCGCGGCGTCTACGACAACGAGCCCGCCCCCGCGCACTGGGAGCCCGAGGCCGCGCGCCGCGTCATCGGCACCCAGGCGCAGCTGTGGACCGAATACGCGCGCACCCCGGCCGAGCTCGAATACCTGGCCTTCCCGCGGCTGTGCGCCCTGGCCGACACCGCCTGGTCGGCGCACCGCGACTGGCCGGACTTCCTGCGCCGCCAAGGCCACCACCAGACCCGGCTCGCCGCCCTCGGCGTGCGCGGTCGACCCCTTCCCTCCCCCCACCCCGAGAGGAACGCAGTATGAGCACCCCGAGCCACACCCCGACCCACGCCCCGAGCCACACCCCCGTCCGCAAGCGCCGTACGGCCGTGGCCCTGGCCATCGCCCTGACCGCCGGTCTGGTCTCGGCCGCGCTGACGGCCCTGCCCGCCAACGCCGCGGCCGACTCCGTCAAGGTCCAGTACCGCACCAGCGCGACCGGGGCCACCGCCGACCAGGCGGAGCCCTGGTTCAAGGTGGTCAACAACGGCTCCGCCGGCGTCGCCCTGAGCCAGGTCTCCTTCCGCTACTACTTCAAGGCCGACGGCCCCGACACCCAGTACCGGTACGCCTGTTCGTGGGCGGTCAAGGGCTGCGCCAACATCACCGGCACCTTCCACACCATGGCCACCCCGACGGCCACCGCCGACCGCTACCTGGAGATCGCCTTCACCGGCGGCGCCGGCAGCCTCGCCCCGGGAGCCGACACCGGCGACATGCAGTTGCGCTTCTACCGCGCCGACTGGCAGACGCTGCGCCAGTCCGACGACTACTCCTTCGACGGATCCCGCACGGCGTACGCCGACTGGGACAAGGTGACCGCCAAGCTGGGCACCGGCACCGTCTGGGGCACCGTGCCCGGGGGCAACGTCCCCGACCCGACGCCCACGCCGACCCCGACCGACCCCACGCCCACCCCGACCGACCCGGGGCCGGCCGGAGCCACCCTCTTCGACGATTTCACGTACACCACCTCCTCCGACCCGGCGATAGGGGCCCACGGCTGGAGCGTGCGCTCCAACGCGGGCGGCCCCGGGGTCCCGGGCGCCACCTGGGCACCTTCGAGCGTCACCTTCGCGGCCGAGAGCGGCAACACCATCATGAACTTGGAGACCTCGACGGCCGGCACCGGCGAGAGCACCAAGCACACCGAGATCCTCACCAAGGCGATGAAGTTCAAGAACGGCACGTACGCGGCGCGGGTGAAGTTCTCCGACGCCCCGAAGTACGGCCCGGACGGGGACCACCTCGTGCAGACCTTCTTCCCCATCAACGACCTCAAGGCCCCGATGGCCGACGACTACGCCGAGTACGACTTCGAGTACCTGCCCAACGGCGGCTGGGGCGAGCCGTCGAACATCCTCTACACCACGTCCTGGGAGACGTACCGCCCCGACCCGTGGGAGGCCGTCAACCAGCACACCGAGTCCCGGATGAGCTACGCGGGCTGGCACGACCTGGTGCTCACCATCGACAACAACGCCATCACCTACTACGTCGACGGCCAGGTCTTCGGCACGCACGACGCCAAGTACCTGCCCGAGCGGGGCATGTCGATCAACTTCAACCAGTGGCTGATCGACCTCAACGGGCAGTCGGGTTCGACCCCGCGCGCCTACGACCAGAAGGTCGACTACGTCCTGCACGTCAAGGACCAGCTCCTCACCCCGGCCCAGGTTGCCGCCAAGGTCGGCGGCTACCGCACCGCGGGCACGGCCTTCGTGGACACCGTCCCCAACGGCTGATCCGGCCAACGCGAACGCCGCGGGTGGGCCGGGCCGCGGGGCGCCCGCCCCAGCGCCCCCCAGCA
>NZ_JBHVYI010000158.1:0-10822 GCF_042880975.1 Streptomyces sp. NPDC058289 | reverse complement strand
CCGTCTCCCCCCCTACCGGCCCGTGCCCCCCCCCCCATATCCGTTTCCGCGGGGTCCCCGGGGGCCCCCCCCCCCGCGGTAACCAAACACCCGCGTTTTTCCCGCGGGCGCGCGGGCGGTTGGCCCGCCCCGCCACCGGAAGGGGTGAAGAGTCGTAACTTTCCCGTACGGTTCGCGTTCGAGCACGCTAAGAACTAGGAGGACCGGCCTACGAGGTCCGCGCGAGCACTCCCCCGGAACGGCGCCGGCCGAGCCGGCGGGCGGCGGCCAGGGCCGGGTCGAGGGACGGGACGGCGGCCAGCAGCTCCCGGGTGTAGGCGTGGGACGGCCGGTCGTAGACCTCGTCGACGGGGCCCTCCTCCACGATCACCCCGCCCCGCATGACCGCGACCCGGTCACTGACCTGACGCACCACCGCGAGGTCGTGCGCGATGAACACCAGCGCGATGCCCAGTTCCCGCTGGAGCTCGGCCAGCAGGGCCGTGACCTGCGCCTGCGTGGTCACGTCGAGGGCCGAGACGGGCTCGTCGCAGACGATCAGCCGGGGCCGGGGCGCGAGGGCCCGGGCGATGCCGACGCGCTGGCGCTGGCCTCCGCTGAACTCGTGCGGGTACCGGTCGTAGTGCGCCTCCTCCAGCCCCACCCGGACCAGCAGTTCACCGACCCGGTCCCGGATCGCCCGCTGGTCCTTCTCGCCCGCCGCACGCAGCGGGTCCGCGATGGATTCGCCGATCGAACGGCGCGGGTTGAGCGAGGACACCGGGTCCTGGAACACCATCTGCACCCCGGGCACCACCCCGACGCTCTCCGCTCCGTCCCGCCGCACTTGCCCGGAGGTGGGCTCCAGCAGCCCGACGAGCATCCGCCCGAGGGTGCTCTTGCCGCTGCCGCTCTCGCCGACGATCCCCAGCGTCTCCCCACCCCGCACGGAGACCGACACCCCGCCCACGGCTTCCACCCGCCGCTTCCCACGCCCGAACTCCTTCCGCAGGGAGAACGCCTCGACGACGGGCACGTCAGCCGATTCCGTCGGCGTCGGCGTTCGAGGCGCGGGCACGGACAGCGCCCGTACGGCCCCCGGCCGGGCCACGCCCACCGCGTCAAGCCGCGGCACCGCCGCCAGCAGGGCCGCGGTGTACGGATCGGCCGGAGCGGAAAGCACCGATTCC
The DNA here is from genome assembly GCF_042880975.1 of Streptomyces sp. NPDC058289. NCBI lineage: Bacteria > Bacillati > Actinomycetota > Actinomycetes > Kitasatosporales > Streptomycetaceae > Streptomyces > Streptomyces sp. NPDC058289. The sequence continues at coordinate 9,653 of NZ_JBHVYI010000158.1, read as the reverse complement.
ACCGCACCCCGCTCCACGACGGCCCCGTCCCGCATGACCAGCACGCCGTCCACGTTCTCCGCCGCCACGCCCACGTCGTGGGTGACCAGCAGCAGCCCGAGCCCCCGCTCCTCCCGCAGCCCGTGCAGCAGGTCGAGGATCTGTGCCTGGACGGTGACGTCCAGCGCCGTGGTCGGCTCGTCCGCGATCAGCAGCTTCGGCTCGCACGCCAACGCCATGGCGATCAGGGCCCGTTGGCGCATGCCGCCGCTGAACTCGTGCGGTCGCGCCCGGGAGCGGCGCACCGCGTCGGGGATGCCCACCCGGTCCAGCACCTGCACCGCCCGGGCCCGGGCGGCACGCCGCGAGACGGAGGCGTGCACCCGGTACACCTCGGCGATCTGGTCGCCGATGGCGTAGTACGGGTCCAGGGAGCTCAGCGGGTCCTGGAAGACCATCGCGGCGACGGCCCCGCGCAGCTCCCGGAGCTCCGCCGGGGAGGCCGCGCCCACGTCGGTGCCGCCGACCCGGACGGTGCCGCCGAGCCGCGCGCCGGTCCCGTGGTGCAGCCCCAACAGGGCTGCCGCGACGGTGGACTTGCCACTTCCGGACTCCCCCACGATGCCCAGGGCGCGGCCGGGCTCCAGGGTGAAGGACACCCCGTCCACGGCCCGTACGTACTCCCCCGGCCGGCCGACCGGGAACTCGACGGTGAGGCCGGTGACGTCCACCAGCGAAGCGTTCGTCATGCCAGAACCACCCGTCGGTCCGCGACGGCGTACAGCACGTCGGCGACGACGCCCGCGAGGACGACGGCCACGCCGATGGCGAGCACCACGCCCACCACCACCGGCAGGTCCACCACCCGTACGCCGTCGATGAGGGTCTTGCCGAGCCCGGGGATCCCGAACAGCGACTCGGTCAGCACGGCGCCGCCGATCATCGTGCCGAAGTCCACGGCACTGAGCGCGATCACCGGGGCCACCGCGCCCCGCACGGCGTGCCGGGTCACGATGGCCCGCTCCCCGACCCCGTAGGCGCGGAAGGTGCGGATGTGGTCCTCGGCGAGCGTCTCCAGAGTGGAACTGCGGCTCAGCCGGGCGTACTTGGCGCTCTCGAAGAAGCCGAGGGTCACCCAGGGCAGCAGCATGTTCCACGCCCACTGCTCGGGATCGTCGCCGAGCGGTACGTACGTGGGGAAGGGCAGCCACTGGAGGTAGGCGCAGACGGCCATGAGCAGCAGCAGCCCGAGGATGAAGACGGGGGTGCCGGTGGCGGCGAGGGTGAGCACGGTCAGGGCCCGCTCGGTGAACCCGCCCCGGCGCAGAGCGGAGAGCAGCCCGGTGCCGACGCCGATCACGAGCCAGATCACCAGCGCGCCCAGGGCCAGTGACAGGGTGGCGGGGAGCCGCTCCAGCAGCAGCGCGGTGACCTGCTGGTCGTTCTGGTACGAGAATCCGAGGCAGGGCGCGTCGCAGTGCAGGACGAGCCCGGCGCCGCCGGAGGAGTCCCGGCCCACCAGCAGCCCCTGGAGGAAGTGCAGGTACTGCGCGACCACCGACTCGTTCAGCCCGAGCTGTTCGCGCACCTGGGCGATCTGCGCCGGGCTGCAGCGCTCCCCGCAGGCGAGGCGGGCGGGGTCGCCGGGGACGAGGTAGAAGAGGGCGTAGATCACGACGGACAGCGCGAGCAGCACGAGCAGTGCGCCGCCGGTCCGTTTGAGCACGAAGCGGGTCACGCCTTGCGCTCCTTTCTGGTGCCGACCCTCAGCCGCGAGTCCTCGCGCGGGTCGAGGGCCGTGCGGACGGCGTCGCCGAGCACCGTGAAGGCGAGCACGGTGACGAAGAGCAGCCCGGCGGGGAGCAGGACGTAGGTGGGGTCGGCGCGGAACCAGGTCTGGGCGCTGGACAGCATCTGCCCCCACGAGGGGGTGGGCGGCTTCACGCCGACGCCGAGGAAGGACAGCGAGGCCTCGACCACCATGGCGGTGGGCACCTTGATCGCTGCGAGGGTGATGACGGGCGCGGCCAGCGAGGGCAGCAGCTCCCGGCGGGCGATCCGCAGCGTGCCGTTGCCCGAGAGCCGGGCGGCGTCCACGAAGTCCAGCTCCTTGAGGGACAGGGTCTGGGCGCGCACCATCCGGGCGAGGCCGCCCCAGTCGAGCAGTCCGATGACCAGGATCAGCAGCAGCGGCCGCGGGAACCCGGGCGGGACGACGGCGGTGAGGGCGATGGCGATCACCAGCATGGGCAGGGCGATCATCACGTCGGTGACCCGGCTGACGAGCTGACCGGCGAACCGTCCGCCGAGCGCGGCGGCGAGCCCGACGCCCACCCCGACGAGGACCTGGACGAGGGTGGCGCCGAGCGCGACGAGCAGGGAGATCCGGGCTCCGTGGAGCAGCCGGGTGAACAGGTCGCGGCCGGTGCCCGGTTCGACGCCGAGCCAGTGCTCGCCGGATATCCCGCCGAAGGAACCGAGCGGGACGCCGCCGCGCGCGGAGTCGACGAGCTCGTCGTGGTAGGCGTTCGGGTCCTGACCGGTGAGGTGGGCGAACATCGGCGCGGCGAGGGCGAGGAGGACGAGGAGCGCCAGGACGGCGGCCGCCGCCACGGCCGAGGGCCGGGCGCGCAGCCGCCGCCAGACGTGCCGCCCGGCGCCCGGGCCCGGGGCGGTGACCCCTGGCCCGGCCGCCGACTGCTGGGCAAGGAGCGTCACTTGACCGAGACCTGGGAGATGTCGAGGACGCCGGTCCAGTCGCTGATGACGACGTTCTTGACGTCCTTGCCGACGAGCCGCTTGTAGACCGGGTGGAAGAGCGGGACGTCGAGCGCCTGCTCACCGATCTTCTTGTCGAGGGCGCCCCAGCGCTTGCCGGCCGCCGCGAGGTCGGTCAGCTTGGCGATCTCGTCGATCTCGGTGTTGACGGCCGGGTCGTTGAGCTGCGCGTGGTTGTAGTTGGTGCCGTTGGTGACGATCTGGCGGCCGTCGTAGATCGGGGCGAGGAAGGGAGCGCCTGAAGGCCAGTCGGCGCCCCAGCGGGAGAGGAAGAAGCCGGGGGTGTTCTTGACGTCCCAGCGCTTCTCGTTGAAGGCGTTGTTCTCCAGCCCCTCCAGCTTGACGGTGATCCCGGCGGCGGCGAGCGCCTGCTGCACGGCGGTGGCGACCTCGGGGCTGGTCTGCCGGTTCTGGGCGTTGGAGTGGGTGAGGGTGATGGTCAGCCCGTCCTTGAAGCCCGCCTCGGCCAGCAGTTCCTTGGCCTTGGCCGGGTCTCCGGTCTTGCCGGCCGGGAAATGGTCGTACGGGGTGAAGCCGAAGGCCTCCTGCTCGGGCAGGAAGGTGGTGGCGGGTTCGGCGAGGGCGGAGCCGCCGGCCGCGTTGATCACGCTGGTGCGGTTGATCGCGTAGGAGATCGCCTGGCGGACCTTCGGGTTGTCGAAGGGGGCGGTCTTCGGGTTGAAGGCCAGGTAGTTGACGTAGCCGAAGTGCCCGGTGCCGACCCTGCCGTTCAGCTCCTTGTTGTCACCGATCTGGGCGAGCTCGGCGGGGCCGAGGTTGGTGTCGGTGGTGACGGCGGCCGCGTCGGCGCCGGAGCTGGTGGACAGGCGCTGGTTGATGACCGCCGCGTCGAGCCCGGAGCGGACGTCGATCTTGTCCGGGTAGGCCTTGCGCTCCTCGTCGGTCTTCTCGTCCCAGTTCTCGTTGCGCTCGAGACTGAGGTGTTCGCCGTCGTTCTCGTTCTTGACGACCTTGTACGGGCCGGAGGAGACCGGGTGCTCCTCGTACTTGACCCCGGTGTCCTTGGCCTTGGGCACGGGCGCGAACTGCGTCTGCGTGGCGAGGAAGGGGAACTCCCCCTCGGGCTTGCGGAGTTTGAAGACGATCGTCTTCGCGTCGGGCACGACGATCGAGTCGAGCCCCTTGCCGCCGTCCTGGTACGGGCCCTCGTACGTCTCCCCGCCGACCAGCCAGTCGCGCAGGTACGGGGCTCCGCCCGACAGCTCGGCGGCGAAGGACCGCTCGATGCCGTACTTGATGTCGGCGGTGGTGATCGGCGAGCCGTCCTCGTACTTCAGCCCGTCCTTGAGCGTGTACGTCCACTCGGTGGCGTCGGCGTTGGGCTTGCCGAGGCCGGTGGCCAGGTCGGGCACCACCTTGGCGCCGGCCGGGCCGGCCTCGCGGTTGCGGGTGGTGAGCGTGCGGAACACGAGCGAGGGGACGTTGCCGCCGCCGGAGGTGTACAGGCGGGCCGGGTCGAAGTCGCTCTGCGGCTCGTTGTTGAGGACGGTCAGGGTGCCGCCCTTCTGCGGGGCGGCCCCGGTGGCGCCCGGCTTGTCGCCGGCGGAGGCCTTGTCCGTGCCGTCCGTGGGCCCGCAGGCGGCGGCGCCCCCGGCCAGAACGACGCTGACGGCGACCGCGGCCACGCGGCGCGATATGAGGGACTGACGGGCCATGGGAAAAGGGACCTCTCGGCGTGAAGGGAGATGCGGAAAAGGCCACGCGAGGGGCAGCGGTCCACGTCGGAGCGGTCGGCGGCGTGCCGACGGCGGGGACGGAAGAACGGCAACGAGCCGCACCTGCGGGCTGGAAGCCCCGGGCGCGGCGGAACGACGGAGAAAAGAGGAAGTCGCGCGCTCAGGGAGGCGTCAGCGACAGAAGATGTCGGCCACGCTGTGCGCGGTCACACCAAGCAGCGCCAGCTCAATGGCGGCGCTCGCGGTGGTGGTGTGGAGGTGCGACATGCGGAGAACAATGACCGACCATCGAACACTTTGTCAAAGCCGTCATCAACTCCCGGGATACACCCAGGGGTTGGGCTTGCACTGGATTCCGTTGAGGTCCAGGGACTTCGTCTGCTGCTGCATGATCGGGGCGAGCGCGCCCGCCGTCTGACAGCTCACGTGGCCGTGGCCGAGCCGGTGGCCGACCTCGTGGTTGATGAGCATCTGGCGGTAGGCGAACATCTGGTCCGGGCCGAACGTCGCCGAACCCTGCGCCCAGCGGAACGCGTTGATCATCACGCGGTCGGTCGACGCGGAGTCGCAGGAGACGTTGTCGATGGTGGTGTCGAGCCCGGACTTCTTGCACCAGACGCCGGTGGTCCCGGGACTGGCGAGCGTGATCACGAAATCGGCCTCGCCGCCCGGCACCCGCTCGAAGGTCTTCGTACCGCCGTGGCCCCAGCTCCGGTCGTCGTTCAGCGTGCGGTGCACGGCCTCGGCGAACAGCTGCGGATCCAGGCCGAGTCCCTGCTCCACGTCGACGCGGTAGCGGACCACCTTCCCCTTGCCGGGAGCCTGCGCCACACCGGGCACGGTGTCGAAGGCGCCGGGGCCCTTCAGCTTCTCGTCGATCGGGAACTGCTGCGCCATCTTCTGGTCGTACGAGAGCTCCGGCGCGGCCTTGATCGCCGCGGAGGCGTCCGGGGTGGGCCGGCCGTCGGAACGGGAGGCGGCGGAATTGCCCTGGGCGGTATGGCTGTTGCCCTCGTCGGCGGCGCGCACGGCGTTCTTGCCGCTGTCGTTCTCGGAGGCGGCCTGGCCCGCGACGATGACGGCGAGCGCGACGGTGACGGCCGCGGCGGCCATCCCGGCGTACGTACGGCCCTTGCCGCCGCGTCCGGCAGCGGGCAGCGCCTCCTCCGCCTCTTCGACGGGGGTGACGACCGGCGTCCGCGGCCCGGGGATCCGGCGGTGCGAGCCGCTGGTGGTGAAGGCGCTCTCGGGGAAGGCGTCCCCGGGGAAGACGGCCCCGCCGACCGGGACCCCGTGGTGGGACCCCGTCTCGGTGAAGACGCCCTCGGCCGCCGGGACTCCGCGGAAGGAGCCCGTCGTGGCGAAGACGTCCTCGTGGACCGGGATCCGGCGGTGGGAGCCCGTCGCGGTGAAGGCGTCCTCGGCCACCGTGACCCGGCGGTGCGAGCCCGTCGCGGTCATCGGCGAGTCGAGGGTGACCTGCGGGAAGCCGACCGCGGGGGTGCCGAAGGCCGGGGTGTCGTAGACCGGGGCGTCGTAGACCGGGGCGTCGTAGACCGGGGCGTCGTAGACCGGAGTACCGAAGGCCGGGCTGTCATAGACCGGGGTGCCGTAAGCCGGGCTGTCGTGGACCGGGGCGGCGAAGGCCGGGCTGTCGTGGACCGGGGCGTCGAAGGCCGGCCGGGTGCGCGGGGCCCCGCGCCAGTCCCCGTAGGTCGCACCGGTACCGGCGGCCGCGCCCCAGGCTCCGCCGGGCTCGTGCTGTTCGGGATGTCCGCCGCGCGTGCCGGACACCGGCTCGCGGCGCGGCGGGGCCGCGTACCCGCGGGGGGCGGCGGCCTGCTCTGCCCACCCGGCCGGGGCCGGGGTCGCGGCGCGGGCGCCGGCCTGTTCGGCCGGCTGCGGATGGCCTGAGCCGGGGCCGGGAGCCTGGCCCGACTCCTTGCGACTATGTCGTCCCACGTCCTCAGCCCTTGCCGTCCTCGTCGGTGTTCACGGTGTGCTCCGCTGCGTCCGGGTCCCCTGCGCCCCGGTCCCCTGCGCCCGGGTCCGGCTCGGCGCCGTGCCCGTCGATGGAGACGGCGGCGTCCAGCAGCTCCCGGAAGGCGGCCGCGACCACCTCGGGGTACTCCATCATCGCCACGTGCCCCGCCTCGGGCAGGGTCAGCAGACGCGAACCCCGGTAGGCCGCAGCGGCCTTGCGCGCCATACGGTACGAGACGAGCTGGTCCCGGCCACCGTAGACCAACAGGGTCGGTGCGAGCACCCGCTGCGCCTGGCGCCACAGTCCGTGCTGGCCACCGAGGGTGTACGCGTCGACGATGCCGCGCGAGGAACGGGTCATCGCGTCCCAGAAGTACGGCAGCGCGAGCCGCCGTTCCATTTCCTCGACGGCCGCCTCGAACGCCTCGGGCGTCACCCGCGAGGGGTCCCCGTAGCAGAGGTCCGTCACCCCCCGGGTGCGCTGTTCGGCGCTCAGACCGCGGGTGAGCCGGCCGAAGAGCCCGGCCACTCCGGGTACGGCGAGCAGCGCGGTCGGCACGGCCGACTTCTGCACGCGCAGTTCGGGCAGGGCCGGGGAGACCAGCGTCAGCGTGCGCACCAAGTCGGGCCGGACGGCCGCGACCCGGGTGGAGACGGCGCCACCGAGGGAGTTCCCGAACAGGTGCACCGGTCCGCGTCCGGCGGCGTCGAGGTGGCGGATGACGGCGCGCGCGAGGCCGGTGACGGAGTAGTCCCGGTCGGCGGGCGGCGGAGACCAGCCGAAGCCGGGCAGGTCCAGGGCCTCGCCGTCGACGGAATCGGCCAGCCGCGCCATGAGCGCGGACCAGTTCTGCGAGGACCCGCCGAGCCCGTGGACGAACAGCGCGGGCGGCAATCCGGACCGGACCGGCGGGCGGACCCGTACGTTCATTTCCAGCCCGGGCAGCCGGTCGGTGCGCAGCTGCTCCCCTTCGGCCACTCGCGCGGCTCCCACCTGGGAAGACTGTCCGGAAGACGAGGGGTCGGCGGACCGTACACCCGGCAGCTCGGTCGAAGACATGGGGGCAATGTTACGAGACGATCACGCGGGTCCTCTTGTGTTCGCCGTCACAGATGCTTGCGGAACCACCTAGCGGGGTATGCGCGATCCTCCTAGGCTCGTAAGTGGAAAGGGGTGCTCCATGACTGTCGACCCTGCGGAACCGGACACCTTCCAGTCAGAGCAGCCGGAAACCCTCGACGTGGAAGCCCCCGAGGCGGACGCGGCGGAGCAGAACACGGAGTTGAATCCGGTCGAGGACGATCCGCTCACCCCCGTGGGCCAGCGCGAAGCCTCCGACGGGGACGCGGCCGAGCAGACCCGGGTGGTGGCCCTGGACGAAGACGATTACCGCTGAGCCAGCGCTGACCAGCATCTCCGGTGGGTAACCGGCGGTCCGTACCGCGAGAAAACTCGGCTTGAACCCTCCAGATTCGGTTACCGAAAAGTACGATGGCCGCGCGGCGCAAGGCGCACTGTGTTCTAAAGAAAGTGGGAGGCGGCGTGACAGCCATCGAGCAGACCGAGGCAGCGCGTCCGCGGGGCACGCGACTTCCGCGCCGGGCCCGGCGCAACCAGCTCCTGGGCGCCGCCCAGGAGGTCTTCGTCGCGCAGGGTTACCACGCAGCGGCCATGGACGACATCGCGGAGCGTGCCGGAGTCAGCAAGCCGGTGCTCTACCAGCACTTTCCCGGCAAGCTCGACCTCTACCTGGCGCTCCTGGACCAGCACTGCGAGGCCCTGCTGCTCGCCGTGCGCACCGCGCTCGCGTCGACGAACGACAACAAGATGCGCGTCGCCGCGACGATGGACGCCTATTTCGCGTACGTCGAGGACGAGGGTGGCGCGTTCCGGCTCGTCTTCGAGTCGGACCTGACCAACGAGCCGGCGGTGCGCGAGCGCGTCGACCGCGTCTCGCTGCAGTGTGCCGAGGCCATCTCCGACGTCATCGCCGAGGACACCGGCCTGTCCAAGGACGAGTCGATGCTGCTCGCCGTGGGCCTGGGCGGGGTCTCGCAGGTCGTGGCCCGGTACTGGCTGTCGAGCGAGAGCCCGGTCGCCCGTGACACCGCGGTGGGGCTGCTGACCTCCCTCGCCTGGCGCGGAATCGCCGGCTTCCCTCTGCACCCGACGGACGTCTGAGCCGACGTCTGATCCGACGTCCGAACGACGCCCGAACAGCGCCGGCCCGGCTTTCCGGGCCGGCCCCGGCGGTCCCCGGCGGTCTGACCGGCGGCTGTTCGCTGCGAGCGTTTTCGCCGCGCGGCGGACACGTCCCCTCTCCGGGCTAATGTGGACCGGGTAACGGCGCGGCTGATCGCGCGAACCGGACCGTCGGAGGGACAAGGCCGTGGAGGTCAAGATCGGCGTGCAGCACGCACCCCGGGAGATCGTGCTCGAGAGCGACCTGAGTGCCGAGGAGCTGGAGAGCATCGTCACCGCCGCCCTGTCCGGCTCGGCGCCGCTGCTGAGCCTCACGGACATCAAGGGCCGCAAGGTCCTGGTGCCGTCCGAGCGCCTGTCGTACGTCGACCTGGGCGAGCCCAGCGTGCGCAAGGTCGGCTTCGGCGCTCTCTGAGCGGACGCTCCCCACACCAGGGAGCACCACGAAGCATCACGTAGCACCCAGAAGTACCGAGAACGGCCCGGTGGAGGACTCCGCCGGGCCGTTTCCGTTTCCTCCGCTTCGGGTAGGACCGCTGTAAGACACGCTCCCGGTACGCCCCGGTACGTCCGCCGTTCGAGAGGAACTCCCATGCTGCTGATCGAGGCGCTCGGCTCCGCTCTCCTGGGCCTTGCCCTGGCCGGGGCGGCCGTCCGTGTGCTCGGCCCGCGGCTGCCGTCCTCGCGGGTGGTGCTGGTGAGCGGAGTGGCGGGCGCCCTCTTCGGGGCCTATCTGACGCACACCGCGCTGGGCCCCGGGCACAGCACCCTGTTCGCGACGCTCATCGGTGGCGCCCTGGTCTCGGCGGTGGTCCTGTCCCTGCTGCTGCGGCCCGTCGGCCGGACCGGGAGGCCGCCCCGCCGGGCTCCGTTTTCGGTTCCGACGCGGGGCTAGACGGCCCCACTGACCCATGACCTCGGCCCCCGCGCGGAAGCCTCCTGGCCTCGTCCCTCAGCTGGATCCGGGCCCGGCACGGCTCCGTCGCCGACTACCTGCGCGCCCACGGCACCAC